>DATBXG010000481.1:0-3194 GCA_036514415.1 Paraburkholderia sp. | reverse complement strand
ACCTGCCGCGGCCGAGGCGTGAGCCGTTTGGCCGCGTCAAAATGTAATCGATTACATTTTTGGTACGAGAACCGCAAAACCGCAAGGCGCACGAAGCCAGGACAAACACCGATCCGCTAATGCCACCGGAACGCCCTCCCGCTGCCGGCGGCGCGGCCAGGCCAGAAGCCGGTTTGCTACAATTCTCCGGTTGCCCGACGCCCTTTTTGCCGGGCCCGACACGAACCGATCCCGACCACAACGCCGAGTCACCATGAACATCGAACAAGCGCGTTTCAACATGATCGAACAGCAGATTCGCCCCTGGGAAGTGCTCGACCAGGACGTGCTGAACCTGCTTTCGATCGTCAAGCGTGAGCATTTCGTCCCCGAGGCCTATACCGCCATCGCGTTCGCCGACCTCGAACTGCCGCTCCCGAACGGACAGCACATGCTGGCGCCGCGCGTCGAGGCGCGCGTGCTGCAGGAGCTCGCGGTGAAGAAGCACGAGAGCGTGCTGGAAATCGGCGCGGGCTCCGGCTACATGGCGGCGCTGCTCGCACACCGGGCGCAGAAGGTGCTGACCGTGGAGATCGACACGGAACTCGCCGAGTTCGCGCGTGCGAACTTCGTCAAGAACGGCGTGCTGAACGCCGAAGTCGCGCTCGGCGACGGCGCGCGCGGCTGGGCCACGAATGCGCCCTACGATGTGATCTGCGTCTCGGGCGGCCTGCCGATCGTGCCGCAGGAACTGCTCGAGCAGCTCAAGGTGGGCGGGCGCCTCGCCGCTTTCGTGGGCGGCGCGCCTGTCATGGAAGCGCAGATCATCACGCGCATCGACGAAAAGCAGTACCGCATTGCCGGCGTGTTCGAGACCTACGTCGAACCGCTGCAGAATGCCGTGCATCCGCCGCGCTTCAAGTTCTGACGCGCCGCCAACCTGTCGCATCGCCGGGCGCTTTTCACGGTTGCCCGGCCTTTTACCCGATTGAGTGTTCCATGCAGAATCTGACCGCCCCCGCCCTCGCCGAATGGCTCGCCGACACCTCGCGCGAGACCCCCGTGCTGCTCGACGTGCGCGAGCCCTGGGAAATCGAAACCGCAAAGATCGCCGGCAGCACGTCGATCCCGATGCGCGAAATTCCCGCGCGCAGCGAGGAGCTGGACGACGAGGCGCAGATCGTCTGCATTTGCCACCACGGCGCGCGCAGCGCCCAGGTCGCGATGTTCCTCGAGTCGCGCGGCTACACGAAGGTGTTCAACCTGCAAGGCGGCATCGACGCCTGGTCGCGTCAGGTCGATCCCAAGGTGCCGACGTACTGAGCACGACACACGACGGGCGGGCATGAACCGCCAATGCGTCAGGCAGAAAGGGCGTGGCCGGGGCTGCGCCCTTTGTCATTTCTGGACCGTTCGCTTCAGTCCAGGTCGTGCAACACCAGCGCGACGGACGAGAAAATCTACCCCGGAAAAGCCCTGTTCAAAGCGCGCGCCCGCCATGCACAACGATGCAGCGTGCCCAGCTGCAACTGTCGTTCCACTTCATGCAAGCGCGCACTGAGACGATGCAGTGCGCCCGAACATGCATCTCACTGCACCACAATCGCCCGCCTGCCACGCGGCCGCCGATGCGTCCCGCATCGCCGCGTCCCTTGTGGGGCAAGCCTCGCGCTTGACCCTCGCGCTGGCACAACGCTTGCAGAAGGGTCTGCGCAAGACTGGCCACACACATCGGGCGGCGCGCACGACGACCAACGACCACGCGCCACGGCCCGCGACTCACTCACCGACAAGGGGCAAATAAATGAAACGTCGCAGTCTGTTGAAACTCGGGACGATGTCGGGCGCACTCGCGGCTGCGGGGCGCATGCCGTTCGCGCACGCGGACACCGGCAGCGGGCCGATCAAGGTGGGCGTCCTGCATTCGCTCTCGGGCACGATGGCCATTTCGGAGACCTCACTGAAAGACACCGCCTTGATGACGATTGCCGACATCAACAAGAACGGCGGCGTGATGGGGCGCAAGGTCGAGCCCGTGGTGGTCGATCCGGCCTCGAACTGGCCGCTCTTCGCCGAGAAGGCGCGTCAGCTCCTCACCCAGGACAAGGTGGCGTGCGTGTTCGGCTGCTGGACCTCGGTGTCGCGCAAGTCGGTGCTGCCGGTGTTCGAGGAGCTCAATGGCCTGCTCTACTACCCCGTGCAATATGAGGGGGAAGAGATGTCGCGCAACGTGTTCTACACGGGCGCCGCGCCCAACCAGCAGGCCATTCCCGCCGTGGAATACCTGATGAGCGCCGAAGGCGGCGGCGCGAAGCGCTTCTTCCTGCTCGGCACCGACTACGTGTATCCGCGCACGACCAACAAGATCCTGCGCGCGTTCCTGCACTCGAAGGGCGTGAAGGACAGCGATATTCAGGAGGTCTACACGCCGTTCGGCCATAGCGACTATCAGACGATCGTCGCGAACATCAAGACCTTCTCGCAGGGCGGCAAGACCACCGTCGTTTCGACCATCAACGGCGACTCCAACGTGCCCTTCTACAAGGAGCTGGGCAATCAGGGCATCAAGGCCACCGAGGTGCCCGTCGTTGCATTTTCCGTGGGCGAGGAAGAGCTGCGCGGCATCGACACGAAACCGCTCGTGGGTCACCTCGCGGCGTGGAATTACTTCATGTCGGTGAAGGGCGCGCAAAACACGAAGTTCAAGGAGCAATTCGAGGCGTGGGTGAAAGCGAACAACCTGCCCGGCGGCAGCAAACGCGTGACCAACGACCCGATGGAAGCGACCTTCGTCGGTATCCATATGTGGAAGCAGGCTGTCGAAAAGGCGAAAAGCACCGACGTCGACAAGGTGCGCGCGGCCATGATCGGCCAGACGGTGGCGGCGCCCTCTGGCTTCACGCTCACGATGGACGGCAACCATCACCTGCACAAGCCGGTGATGATCGGCGAGATTCGCGGCGACGGCCAGTTCAACGTGGTGTGGAAAACGAAGACTGCGGTCCGCGCGCAACCGTGGAGCCCGTTCATCGCCGGCAACGAAGGCAAGCCGGATGTGGTCTCTTCGAACGCGCTGCCCGCCTTCCTGCGCCGCTCGCGCGTGGCCTGACGTGTCTGTGACGCGCCTGTGACGTGATACGCCGGACGCGCCGCACTCGACGCGCGCCTGCGTGATCTGCCCACGGGCCGCAGCGTAGCGACAACGCTGCGCTGCG
>DATBXG010000480.1:0-9250 GCA_036514415.1 Paraburkholderia sp. | reverse complement strand
ATTTCGCTCGGCTTGATGACGGCCGTGCAGCCCGCGGCGAGCGCGGCCGCGAGCTTGCCGCAGATGAAGCCCGCGTCGCTGTTCCAGGGTGTGATCAGCCCCGCGACGCCGAGCGGCTGCATGGTGACCTCGGCCGTGCCCGCGCGCCGCGTGAACGCATAGCCCTCCAGCACCTTGGCCGCGTCGCGCAGCACGTTGGACGCGTGCTGCGCCATCCAGCGGCCGCGCGAGACGGGCGCGCCGTACTCTTCCACGATCGCTTCGAAAAGCGCGTCCTCGCTCGCGACGACGGCTTCGTGCAGCCCCATGAGCATGTCGATGCGCTCCGCTTTCGTCGTGCGCGAGAACGCCGGGAACGCGCGTTTCGCGGCGGCGACGGCCGCATTCGCGTCCGCCTCGTCGGCAAGGCGCACGCGGCCGATCACGGCCTCGGTCGCCGGGTTGAAGAGGTCGAAATATTCCTCGCCGTGCGGCGTAACGAACGCGCCGTCGATATAGATCTTGTCGATGATCTGCATGGCTGCTCCAGAAGTCGGGATTCGATGAGGCAAGATAGACCCTGGGCATTGCGTTGACTAGCCGTACAATGGAGGATGACCTGTTGAGCGATTTCGAACAATGAAGACATCGGGCCTGGTGGAACTCGAAGCGGTGCTGGCGGTGGCGCGCCATCGCAGCTTCCGCGTGGCGGCCGACGAACTGAGCGTGTCGACCTCGGCGCTCAGTCACGCGGTGGCGGCGCTCGAAGCGCGCATTGGCGTGCGGTTCTTCAACCGCACCACGCGCAGCGTGGCGTTGACGGAAGCCGGCGCGCAGTTCGTTGGCAGCGTCGGGCCCGCGTTGTCCACAATCCGTGACGCGCTCGACCAGGCGGGCAGCTTTCGCGACACGCCCTCGGGCACGCTGCGCATCAACGCTTCGGTGGGGGCGGCGAAGCAGGTCATGCCGGTTTTCATCGCCTACCTGAAGCTCTATCCGGAGATGAAGCTCGATCTCGTCACGGAAGGGCGGCTCATCGACATCGTGGTCGAGGGCTACGACGCCGGCATCCGCCTTGCGGAAACGGTGCCGCAGGACATGATCGCGGTGCCGTTCGGCGACCGGCAACGCTTCGCAGTGGTTGGCAGTCCGGAGTATTTCGCAAAGAACAAGACACCGCGCACGCCTGCCGATCTCAAGTCGCACCGTTGCATACGCAGCCGCATGCCCAGCGGCCAAATCTATCAATGGGAGTTCGAGCGGCGCGGCCAGGCCGTGCGTGTGGACGTGGACGGCGCGCTGACGCTCGACGAGCCCGGTCTCATGCTCGCCGCGGCCCGCGACGGACTCGGCCTCACGTACCTGACCGAATGGAATGTGAACGCGGATCTGGAGGCGGGCACGCTCGTACGCGTGCTGGAAGACTGGACGCCGCCACTCGATGGGCTTTGCCTCTACTACCCCGGGCGGCGGCACGTGCCGGCGGGATTGCGTGCGTTGATCGAGACGATCCGCGAACACGCCGATGCGGTGCGCGAGCGCCCGGCCAGGAAAAAGAGCCGCCGCGCACTCGCCGCGAGGCGCTGAACGCCGGGCCACCGTCTGCCGCCGGAGCCTTGCAATGCGCGGCGCTCCTTCCGCCCTGAAGGGCTTACACCTACCCTTACGCTTTTGTTGCATTTCCCCGACAAATCGTGGGCCCTTCTTCCATAGTGAGAATCATTCGCATTATCATCTCGGCTCTTTCGCTTGTCGGGGCCGGATTGCAGCGCCGCCCGGGACAGCGCTGGTTGAACGTATAGAAGAAGGGAAAGCATGGCTTCGGGGAAACGCGCGTCGCTTACGCGCACGTCGCACACGCGCACGCAACAATGGCACAAGATCTGCGCGCACGCGGTCATCAACATGGCGTTGGCGGGCGGCATGGCCGCTATCACGCAAGCGGCGCAGGCAGCACAAGCGGCCGCGGCCGATACCGCTTCCGATGCGGCGATCGCGGCCGCACCCGCCGCCGACGCCACACAGCTCGCGCCCGTCAAGATCACCGGCAGCAAGACCCAGGGCTACGCGCCGCAAACCGTCGAGACCGGCCAGTATCGCGGCATGGATGCGCTCGACGTGCCGGCCACGGTGAACGTCGTCACGCGCTCGGTCATGGACGCCCAGGGCGACACCGGCCTCTACGACGCGCTGCGCAACGTCGCGGGCGTGACACGCCAGCAGCTCAACGGACTCGCCTACGACAACCTCTCCGTGCGCGGCATCCCGCTCGACAACCGCTCCAGCTTCTATCTCGACGGCCTGCTGCCCATCGACAACAACATCTGGATGCCGATGGAAAACAAGGAGCGCGTGGAAGTGCTCAAGGGCGCGTCCGCGCTTTACTACGGCTTCGGCGCGCCGGCGGGCATCGTCAACATGGTGATGAAGCGCGCGGGCAGCGAGCCCGTGACGAGCATTTCGGTGCTCGGCGATTCGAACGGCTCGATCGGCGCCGCCGCAGACATTGCGCGCCGCTTCGGACCGGACAACCAGTTCGGCATACGCGTGAACGCGATGGACGAGCACGTCGAAACACCCATCGAAGGCGATCGCGGCTATCGCAAGTTCGTGAGCGCCGCGCTCGACTGGCGCGTGAACGACAAGCTCAAGCTGCAATACGATCTCGAGCACATCGAAACGCGCATCGTCGAGCAGGCCGGCATCGCGCCGCTTACAGCCGTGAACGGCAAGATCACGCTACCGGCCATGCCCGACCCGTCGAAGCTGCTCGTGCCGAACGACAAGCCCACCACGGCGAGCGCGACCTCGCAGCTCGTGCGCGCCGACTACGCGTTCAACGACCACTGGAGCGCGATGCTCTCGCTCGGTCAGTCGATCACGCGGCGCGATCGCTGGGCCTGGGTGTTCCAGAAGTACAACGTCGCGACCGGAGCGGGCACGCTGCAAGGCAGCCGGCAGTACGGGCAGATGTACGAGAACAAGAACGTGCGCCTCGAAGTGACGGGTGACTTCAAGACCGGGCCGTTCACTCACACGGTCACGACGGGCGTGGTACAGAACTGGCTGTTTCAGCCGGACTTCACGACATACACGTATACGGCGGCGCAAAACCTCTACGATCCGGTCGACATCACGTCGCTCAAGCAAAGCGGCAGCGCGCGCCAGTTCTATGCGCAGCACGTGCGCAACAGCGGCATTTACCTGTTCGACCAGATCGACATCACGCCGCGCCTGCAGGTGGTGGCCGGCGTGCGCCGCTCGGAATACAGGACCTCGCAGGCGGGCACGCCGAGCAGCGATATCAACCACACCTCGCCCTCGGGCAGCATCACGTACCGCATCACGCCGCAGACGAGCGTCTACGCGAGCTATGTCGAGGCGCTCGAATCGGCAGGCAGCGCGCCGGCCACGGCTGTCAACGCGAACCAGATCCTGCCCGCGGCGGTGAGCCGTCAGCAGGAGGTGGGCGTGCGCACGCGCCTTGCGGGCAACACGCTCGTATCGCTTGCGCTCTTCAACCTCAAGCAGGCCAGCGCCGAAACGAACGCCGACAACGTCTATGTGATGGACGGCAACGCGCGCTATCGCGGCGTGGAGTTCTCGGTGCAGGGCGACGTCACGAACAACGTTTCGCTGACCGCGTCGGCCGTGTATCTCGACGCGAAGCAGATCGACTCCTCCGACCCGACGCTCGTTGGCAAGACGCCGGAAAACACGCCGCACGTGACGGCGAGTCTGTTCGCCGAATATCGCGTGCCGGTGCTTGCGGGTCTTTCGGTGAATGGCGGCATCTATTACGTGGGGCCGCGCCAGGTGAACAACGCGAACCAGGCGCAGATTGGCGGCTACACGCTGTTGACCGCGGGACTGCGTTACGCGACGCGCGTGTACGGCAAACGCGTTTCGGTGCAGGCGAATCTGGAGAATGCGGCCAACCGGCGCTACTGGAGCGCGGCAGGGTCGAATCAGTTGGCCGTGGGGCTTGGACGTACGCTCGAGTTGACGTCCACGCTGGAGTTTTGAACGTTGGCCCTGCGCTTTAAAAATTCTTCGCGCAGGGCCTTCAAAAACGCGCAGGGACTCGATACAATGGCGACCCTTCAAGCCCAGGTGGCGAAATTGGTAGACGCACTATCTTGAGGGGGTAGCGCTGAAAGGCATGCGGGTTCGAGTCCCGCCCTGGGCACCAGGTCGCAAGCGCATGAATCTGCTGCGACGGCAGATTCGTGCGACAGCCGTTCTGCAAGGGGGTATAGCTCAGCTGGGAGAGCGCTTGCATGGCATGCAAGAGGTCAGCGGTTCGATCCCGCTTACCTCCACCAACAGAACGGCCGCCGTAAGGCAACCTCGTTTCATCATCCTGTTTCGATTCCCCTGTCCTGCGTTGAAATTCAGTCATCCTTCATAAAGGATCGACTTCGCTCGCATGTGGTCACTGTGCGGTCACTGCGCCGTCACAGCGGCAACGCATGCGTCGAAAGAATTTCCTTCAGCACCATGAAGCTGCGCACCTGCCGCACGCCCGGCAAGTACAACAGCTGCTCCGCATGCAACTGGTTGAAGCTCTCGTTGTCGCGCGTGCGCACGAGCATGAAGTAGTCGAATTCACCGGTCACGACGTGACATTCCACGCAGCCTGAAACCTTCTGCGCCGCTTTTTCGAAGGCGGCGAACGCTTCGGGCGTCGAACGGTCCAGCACGAAGCCGATCACGACCAGCATGCCCGCCCCGAGCGCCTTCGGGTCGAGCAGCGCGACGATTCCCCGTATCAGTCCCATCTCCTTGAGCCGTTCCACGCGCCGCAGGCACGCGGGCGCGCTGAGCTTCACCTTCGCGGCGAGGCTGACGTTCGAGATCGAAGCGTCTTGCTGCAAATGCCTGAGGATCGCGCGATCGATGCGATCCAGTGCGGGCGGCCCATTCGGCGTGGCGGGCTGTTTCCTGGTTAATTTCATTGCGCTCATTTCGGGTTTCGCGAATTAAAGATGTTCAGGAACCGTCGTCATCGCTCTAAACGTAGGTCGCTGATATTTTTTTAGCAAGCTCATTTCGTGACAAGCCGCCTAACATTGCTCCATCGGGTTGCGTGTTCCAGGCGCGTCCCGAGCGTTGACCACGCCCCGTGTGAACCGACTTTCCGGAGCCATTCGATGAACCTCCAGCGCTTCCCCCGTTATCCACTGACGTTTGGGCCTACGCCAATCCAGCCGCTCCAGCGCCTGAGCCAGCATCTTGGCGGCAAGGTCGAGCTATACGCGAAGCGCGAGGACTGCAACAGCGGCCTTGCGTTCGGCGGCAACAAGACGCGCAAGCTCGAATACCTGATTCCCGACGCACTCGCGCAAGGCTGCGACACGCTAGTCTCGATTGGCGGCATTCAGTCGAACCAGACGCGCCAGGTTGCGGCCGTCGCCGCACATCTCGGCATGAAGTGCGTGCTGGTTCAGGAGAACTGGGTCAACTATTCCGACGCTGTTTACGACCGCGTCGGCAACATCCAGATGTCGCGCATGATGGGCGCAGACGTGCGGCTCGTGCCTGACGGCTTCGATATCGGCATTCGGCCGAGCTGGGAAGAGGCGCTCGAAAGCGTGCGGGAGGCGGGTGGCAAACCGTATGCGATACCGGCGGGTTGCTCGGAGCATCCGCTCGGCGGCCTGGGTTTCGTGGGCTTTGCCGAGGAAGTGCGCGCGCAGGAGGCGCAACTCGGCTTCAAGTTCGACTACATCGTGGTGTGCTCGGTGACGGGCAGCACGCAGGCCGGCATGGTCGTCGGGTTCGCGGCGGACGGGCGTGCCGATCGCGTGATCGGCATCGACGCTTCGGCCACGCCGGAGAAGACGCACGCGCAAATCACGCGCATCGCACGTCATACCGCCGGGCTGGTCGATCTGAACCGCGATATCAGCGAGAACGACGTGATTCTCGACACGCGTTACGCCGGCCCCGAATACGGCTTGCCGAACGAAGGCACGCTGGAGGCGATCCGCCTGTGTGCGCGCATGGAAGGCGTGCTCACCGACCCCGTGTACGAAGGCAAGTCGATGCATGGAATGATCGACAAGGTGCGCCGCGGTGAATTCGAGCCGGGCTCGAAGGTGCTGTACGCGCATTTGGGCGGCGTGCCGGCGTTGAGTGCGTACAGCTTTATCTTCCGCGACGGTTGAGCCGCCCGGTTGAACGCCCGCGGCACGCTTAGCCGGTTTCGATGCCCAACGTCGTGATCATTCGCTCCCGGCGCGCGAGCGCCTGGAGCGATTGCTTGCCAAGATGGGTTGCGACCAGGTTCAGCAGCCCTTCGCAAAAGATCAGGTACGCGCCCATGCTGTTGCTGAAGAAGCTGCTCTCGTGTGGAATCAGAAACGTATGGCGCGCGGGCGGCACGAGCGGCGAGGCAAGTGTGTCGGTGATCGCGATCACGGTCATGCCGGCTTGCGCGGCCGCCATGGCCGCTTGCGCGACGCTGCGCGTGTAGGGCGCGACGCTTGACACGACCACGACATCGCCGGGCTGCAACTGCGCGAGGCCTTCCGCAACGCCGAGTCCCTGCGCGTCCAGCAGTGCGACATCGGTACGGATCATCCCCAGCCCATAGCAAAGAAAGCTCGCCAGCGCACTGAACTGACGCAGGGCGTGCACGCGCACGCGGGGCGCGGCGGCCAGCAGCGCGGCCGCGCCCCGCAGGTCCGAGGGTGAGAGGCGCGTGAGAAAAGCGTCGACATTGCCGATCGATTCGCGCGCGAGCTGCGCGACGACTTCCACTTCTGGCGACGTATGGTTTGCCTCGGCGGATTGCGCGCGCGGCTTCTTGCCGGCGACGAGGCGCTCGGCCTGGTGCGTATAGAAATGCCGGTGCCGCTCGGCAAGGCTGTCGCGGAACACGCCCTGAAAATCGGCGAAACCGCTGTAGCCGAGCTTCGTGGAGAGCCGCGTGAGCGTGGAGGCGTTCACGTCCAGTGCCGCGGCCAGATCCGTGATGGTGCGCACGGCGACTTCCTCCGGCCGCTCGAGCAGCCGCGCCAGCACCGCATGTGCCTTGCCGCCGAGCGACAGGCCCGCCTCGCCGCGGCCGATACGCAGCATCAGCTCGCGCAGGCCGTCGACGCTGCGCGGCGTGCCTTCTGTCGCTTCAACGGCCTTCGCTTCGTCTCGGCTCGCAGCCGTGCGGCGCGGCTTGTGCTTGTCTGTATCCATCGATCATTCGATACCGGGGTGGCGTCCCGGGCTGTTCGTAAATGTCCCATTCTATGTGAGACGTCCTGATCACGATATCAGCGGTTGCGAGCGTGTGTTCGTCGTCGGGATCGTGGGGGTCGGCGCGGTAGATCGGCAGCGCGTCGTCGTTTGCTTCGTCGGTATCGGCGAGGATGGCTAGCGGATCGGGGGCCTGGTCTGCAACGCCCCCGTGCCGCAGAAGCCAGTCGCCGCGCCGCTGGCGGTCGCGCGAAGAATCCGTCACGATTTGCGGATCGTCGCGCATGGCGGCGTGGATCGCATGATTGGCGTGCAAGGACGGCTGCGTGATCGTCTGCACCGAGCAATGGCGCGCGTTGAATTCGACACTCAACAGGTCGGGGCTCGCGCGATGTCCGAGCGTGAGGTGGAAGGCGCCCGCGCGCGGCGTATCGCGCACCAGCGCGATGGCGGCGTCGAGATCGGGCGCGTCGAGCAGGGCGCGCGTGAGCACCATGCGCGGCACGCCGACTTCGACCTGCAGTGGACGCAGATTGTTGACGGTGACTGCAAGGCCGGCATCGGTGACCGCGAACGTATGGCCGGGCAACGAGCCCGGATACACGAATGCCGCGAAGTCCGGGCTGCCTTCAATGCGGCATTCGGCAATCGCGCAATGGCCCGCGAAGCCGGGGTCTCCGTCCTCGTTATGGCTGACGCGCGCAGTCGCGCCGCGCGGGACCTGCACGGTGGTGCATCCATCGGGCGCACCCGCCGCCAGGTCGCCGCGGCAGTTCCAGAGGAAAACTTGATCGAAGGGCAGCGCGAGGCCGTGGGCCAGGCCCTGAAGCTCCAGCCAGACGCGCGGAAAACGCTGCCGCACGTGCTCGGCCATGGCGACGGCGAACGGCGTGCTGCGCCATTGCATCACCTTGTGCCAGGCGGTCGTGTGAAGCAGATGGCGGTGCACGATGCCAGACCCGAAACGGCCCAGCATCTGTCCGGCCTCGAAGGGCGCGCCGGAAACGCCGATGAATGCGAGTGCGGGCATAGGAATCAACTGCAGGCTAATTCATTCGACATGCTGAAGAAAATCGCGCAGCCGCTGGTTCGGCGGCGCGTCGATCAGCTCGGCGGGCGGTCCATCGACGGTGATGTGCCCGTGCTCCATGAAGATGAGCCGTGTACCCACCTTGCGCGCGAACGCCATCTCGTGCGTCACCACGACCATCGTCATGCCTTCCTCCGCGAGCGACTGCATGACGCGCAGCACCTCCTGCCGCAATTCCGGGTCGAGCGCCGAAGTGGGCTCGTCGAAGAGCATCAGCTTGGGCTTGACTGCAAGTGCGCGCGCAATGGCCACGCGCTGCTGCTGCCCGCCGGACAGCTCGCTCGCATAGTGGTCGACGCGCGCCGCAAGGCCGACCTTCGCGAGCAGTTCGCGCGCGAGCGCGTGAGCGTCGCTTTTGCTCATGCCGCGTACCTGGCGCGGACCGAATGCGACGTTTTCCAGCGCCGTCATTTGCGGGAACAGGTTGAATTGCTGGAACACCATGCCCGCTTCCCGGCGAATCTCGCGCACCTGGTGTGCGCCATCGCGCACGCTGATGCCGTCGACGACCAGATCGCCGCCGTCGATGTGCTCGAGCGCGTTGATGCAGCGTAGCAAGGTGGACTTGCCCGAGCCGGACGGCCCGATCAGCACCACGACCTCGCCCGCGTGGATGGTCAGATCCACCTTGTCGAGCACGGTCGTCTGGCCGAAGCGTTTCGTCACGCCCCTGAATTCCACCATTTTCGCAAGGGCGTTCATAGTATCCGCATCCTCTTTTCCATCGTGCGCAGACCGAAAGTCAGCGCGCCGATCATGCCCAGATAGATGATCGCCACGGCCGTCCAGATTTCGACCGCACGGAAGTTCGCGGCCATGATCTCCTGGCCCTGGCGCGTGAGTTCGCCCACGCCGATCACGATGAACAGCGACGTGTCCTTCAGGCTCACGATGAACTGGTTGCCGAGCGACGGCGTCATGCGCCGCACGGCAACCGGCCCGACCACGAACGCGAGTGCGCGCCACATCGGCAGGCCGAGCGCG
>DATBXG010000479.1:0-2063 GCA_036514415.1 Paraburkholderia sp. | reverse complement strand
CACGCATTGAGGCCACGCGTTGAGGTCACGCATTGAGGCCACGCATTGAGGCCACGCATTGAGGCCACGCATCGAGGCCACGCATCGAGACCAGTCACGCGCCAATGAAGAACGCCCCGGCAAGCGGGGCGTTTGCGTTTTGATTGCCTGCGATCTTCCGCTTACTGGCGCGCAAGCCGCGCGTTATCCGGCATCGGCATGTTGAAGTTGGTGCGGAACGGATTGATGTCGAGGCCGCCGCGCCGCGTATAGCGCGCATAGACGGCGAGCCGGTCCGGTTTGCACTCCCGCAGGATGTCCATGAAGATGCGCTCGGCGCATTGCTCGTGAAAGGCCGTGTGATTGCGGTACGAGATGATGTAGCGCAAAAGGCCCGCCTGGTCGATCTGCGGCCCGACGTAGTGGATCTGCACGCTGCCCCAGTCGGGCTGGCCCGTCACCGGGCAATTCGACTTGAGCAGGTTCGAGATCAGCGTTTCTTCCACCGGCGCCTCGTCGAACGCCGCCTTCAGCAGCGTCGGCTCCGGATGATAGATCTCCGTGTCGAGATCGAGGCGATCGAGCGAAAGCCCGTCGAATTCCTCGAACGCGATCTTGCCGAACGCGCCCGGCTGCTCGAGCCGCACCGAAACCGGCGCGCCGCTCGCCGCCGTCACGTCGCGCCTGATCGTGTCGCGCACCACTTCAGCGGATTCGAACGTCGTTTGCGCGAACGAGCCCAGATAGAGCTTGAACGACTTCGATTCGATGATGTTCGGCGAGTCGGCGGGGATGAAGAACGTCGCGATCGCGATCTGCGGCTTGCCGCGCGCGTTGATCCACGAAAGCTCGTAGGCGTTCCAGATATCGGTGCCGAAGAAGGGCAGTTGCGCGCCGATGCCGATCTGCTCGCGCGCACCGGCGCGCGGGATCGGGAACAGCAATGAGGCGTCGTACTGTTCGGTGTAGGCGGCGGGCTTGCCGAGCGGGGATTGGTCGGGAGTCATGATGCGTTGGCTTCGGTTGCGATATTCGTCACGCCGCTCGCCACGTGCCCGGTGGCCGTGACCGAGCGCGCGGATTCGCAATGGCGGATCTGGTCGTCGAAGAAAAAATCGGGTTCGAACTCGCGCAGGAACGGGCCTTTGTCGAGTCCGCCAAGGAACATCGCTTCGTCGATCTCGATGTTCCAGGCCATCAGCGTACGGATTGCGCGCTCGTGCGCGGGCGCTGAGCGCGCGGTGACGAGGGCGGTGCGGATACGCATTTGCGCGTTAGCGCCGGCAAGCTTCTGCAGCCGGTTGAGCGCCGCGAGCAGCGGCTGGAGCGGACCTTGCGCGAGCGGCAGCTCGCGGTTGTCGCGCTCGTGGCTCACGAAGGCGCCGAGGCCCTTGCTCTGGAAGATCTGCTCGGCTTCGTCGGAAAACAGCACCGCATCGCCGTCGAACGCAATGCGAATCTCGTGCGCGTTGCGTTCCGCCATTGTCGCCGATTCAGGGAAGACGCGTGCGGCGGGGAAACCGGCGTCGAGCGCGCTCTTCACGTCGGCCGGGTTCGCGGAGAGGAACAGCGACGCGTTGAGCGGCTTGAGGTAGTGCCAGGGCTCGCGCCCGCGCGTGAACACGCCGCGCTGGATGTCGAGACCATGCTCGCGGCACGAGCTGAACGCGCGCAGGCCGCTGATGGGATCGCTGCGCGAGAGGATCACGACTTCTACGTGATGCGCGCCGTCATTGAGCGCGAGCAGCTTGCGGATCAGCGCGAACGCCACGCCCGGCTGCGCGGGCAGATTGAGGCGCCCGCGCTGGAGCGCTTCGTAGGCTTGCAGGTCGCCGGCTTCGAACACGTGGTTTTCCTCCTCGAAATCGAAGAGCGCACGCGAAGAGATGGCGACGACGAGCTTGTCGGAGAGCGAAACGGACACGATGGCCGCCGGTTACGCAAGGAACAACCGATACGCCGGATTGCCCGTCTCTTCCCAATGCGGATAACCGAGCGTGGCGAGGAAGCGGCGGAACTCGGCATCCTCGGCTGCCGGCACCTGAATGCCCACGAGAATCGAGCTGTAGTCGGCGCCCTGGTTG
>DATBXG010000478.1:0-6157 GCA_036514415.1 Paraburkholderia sp. | reverse complement strand
CGCCTCATGGGTCACGACACGACGATCTTCAACCCGCAGCTGTCGTTCGCGTTCATCGGCAACGGCACGGTGCTCGGCGTGCCCTGGCTCGTCATCATCGCGCTCGTGGTCGTGGCCGCCTCGTGGTTCGTGCTGCGTCGTACCGTGCTCGGCCTGCGCATCTACTCGGTGGGCGGCAACCCGGAAGCGGCGCGCCTCTCGGGCATCAAGGTGTGGGGCATCGAGATGTTCGTCTATGCCGTGTCGGGCCTGCTCGCGGGTCTCGGCGCGGTGATGTCGGCGGCCCGTCTCTACGCAGCCAACGGCCTGCAACTGGGCCAGTCCTACGAACTCGACGCGATCGCCGCGGTGATTCTCGGTGGCACGAGCTTCGTGGGCGGCGTGGGCTCGATCATCGGCACGCTGATCGGCGCGCTCATCATCGCAGTGCTGACCAATGGCCTCGTGCTGCTCGGCGTTTCGGACATCTGGCAGTACATCATCAAGGGCCTCGTGATCGTCGGCGCCGTGGCGCTCGACCGCTACCGCCAGCGCGGCTCGGCCCGCACGTAAGCGGCACCGGACACTGCATTAGCCAGAAACAGGCGCGAGCGCAGGCGGTCCTGCTGCGCTCGCCGGGAAAGCACCCAAACAGGACCCCTCAGGAGACAACCTCATGTTCAAGAAGAAAGCCGTACTCGCCGCCGCCGCAGCCCTCTCTCTCGGTTTCGCGCTGCAAGGCGCGCACGCCGCCGACAAGCAACTGAAGTCGATCGGCATTACCGTGGGTTCGCTCGGCAATCCTTACTTCGTGACGATCGTGCAGGGCGCGGAAGCGAAAGCGAAGCAGATCAATCCGAATGCCAAGGTCACGGCCGTTTCCGCCGACTACGACCTCAACAAGCAGTTCACGCAGATCGACAACTTCATTTCGGCGCACGTGGACATGATCCTCCTGAACGCGACCGATCCGAAGGCGATCGAGCCCGCGGTGAAAAAGGCCCAGGCGGCCGGCATCGTGGTGATGGCCGTGGACGTGGCCGCCGCGGGCGCCAACGCCACCGTACAGACCGACAACGTGAAGGCCGGCGCGATTTCGTGCGAGTACCTCTCGAAGAAAATCAACGGCAAGGGCAACGTGATCATCCAGAACGGCCCGCAGGTCTCGGCGGTGATCGACCGCGTGAACGGCTGCAAGCAGGTGCTCGCGAAGTCGCCCGGCATCAAGATCCTCTCCGACGATCAGGACGGCAAGGGCTCGCGCGAAGGCGGCATGAACGTGATGCAGGGCTACCTCACGCGCTTCCCGAAGCTTGACGGCGTGTTCGCCATCAACGACCCGCAGGCCATTGGCAGCGACCTTGCCGCGAAGCAGCTGCATCGCAGCAACATCGTGATCACTTCGGTGGATGGCGCGCCCGATATCGAAACGGCGCTCAAGACCGATACCATGGTGCAGGCATCGGCCAGCCAGGACCCGTGGAAGATGGCGCAAACGGCCGTGCAGGTGGGCTACGAAATCATGAACGGCAAGAAGCCCGCCAATCCGATGATCGAGATGACGCCGCAGCTCGTCACGCGCGACAACGTGGCCAGCTACAAGGGCTGGTCGTCGCAGCACTAATCGCGCGTTCGTGCAGGACGGCCGCTGCCCGCGCGTGTCATGCGAGCACGGCGTCCTTCGTCACCACGCGGCGCGGAATGATCTTCAGGTCGTAGAACGCGTCCGCGATCTTCTGCTGCTGCGCGATCACGGCGGCGTCGATGGGCCGGTACTCGTGCGCGTAGTGCGTGAGGCCGGTCTGGATCGTCGCCGCGTCGAGCCCCTGGATCGGCGCGAGTTTCGCCGCTGCCGCCGCCGTGTTGGCGCGCACCCACTGCCCCGTCTTGCCGAGTTCGTCCAGCGCGATCGCCAGCGCGTCCTTGCGCTTCTGCGCGAATTCGCGCTGGCTCAGGAAGAACTGGTGATGGCTCGCCACGCCGCTCGCGTCGACGAGGAGTCGCGCGCCGTCCTGCGATTCGACGGCGGCGAGGAACGGGTCCCAGATCGCCCAGGCGTCGATGGCGCCGCTTTGCAGCGCCGCACGCGCATCGGCGGGCGCGAGGAACACGGGCTGCACGTCGCCGATCGAAAGACCGTGCTTCTGCAGCAGCGCGACGAGAAACCAGTGCACGTCGGAGCCGCGGTTCAGGCCGATCTTCTTGCCCTTGAGGCCGGCCACGTCGTGAACCGGCGAGTCCTTCGCCACCACCACGCCTTCTGCATGCGGCGTGGGCAACTCATAGGCCGTGTAGACGAAATCCGCGCCGGCGGCCTGGGCGAACACGGGCGGCGCTTCGCCCACGTAGCCGAAGTCGATCGCACCGACGTTCAGGCCTTCGAGCAACTGCGGCCCGGCCGGGAATTCCGTCCACGACACCTTGATGCCGAGCGGCGCGAGGCGCGTTTCCAGCGTGCCGTTGGCCTTGAGCAGCACGAGCGTGCTCGCCGCCTTCTGGTAGCCGATGCGGAACTGGTCGGGCTGGTACTTCGCCCATGCCCGGGCGGGCAGCGCCGCACTGGCGAGCGTCGCGCCGAGCGTGGCGAGGAAATGGCGGCGGGAAAGGGGCGTGGGGCGAGTCATCTTCTGATGTTCCGTTCTGGCGTTGAGCCCCGATGCTACCGGCGCGCACGCGCTCGCAGAACCGATGTTTCGCGCTAAGCAAATCACGCTGGCAGGAAAGCGCGTGCGTGCCTGCCCCGCTCTTTCACGCGGCGATCAAGTGCCAGCCGTCACGCGCGAGCTGGGCGACATGTGCGCGACGTTCGTGCGACACCAGCGCATGAACGCTTCCGACGGCATCGACTTCGCGTAGAGAAAGCCCTGGATATAAGTCACGCCGCGCGCGCACAGATAGTCGAACTGCACCTGGGTCTCCACGCCTTCGGCCACGAGCCTCGCCCCCAGGCTATGCGCGAGATCGATGATGGAGTCGAGGACGACCGCCTTGCTCCCTTGCGGGTCGATCGTCAGCACGAAGCCGCGGTCTATCTTCAGGTAGTCGAAGGGAAACGCCTCCAGGTAGGAAAGCGAGCAATATCCCGTGCCGAAGTCGTCGATGGCAACCTCGACGCCCTCGCTGCGCAACGTCTCCAGGTTGTTGCGCGCCAGTTCCGTGTTGCGCAAGAGGGTGCGCTCGGTGATCTCCAGCACGACCTTGACGCCGCGCGGTGTCACCGCTTTGCACAATGTGCGGACATCGTCGATGAGCTGCTCGCCAGAAAGATGCTCGGGCGCGAAATTGACGCCGAGATGAAAGCCCGGTGCGACATCCCACGCAGCAATATCACGCGCAATGAGCTTCAGCAGATGCTGCGTGAGCGGCACGATCACGCCCTCTTCTTCGGCATCCTTGATGAATTCGTCGGGGCGCATGGCGCCGACGCCAGGCCGCACCCAACGTAGCAACGCCTCCGCGCCGTCGCACTGCCCTGATGCCACGCCGTAGAGCGGCTGGTATTCGACATGGAATTCGTGGGCCCGGATGGCACGCAGCAGTAAGTCACCACGCGTGCGTCCGCTTTGCTGCAGGCGTCGCACGAGCCACACGAGCAGCGCGGAGAAGGCCGCCGCCCACGGCATGTAGCGCAGCAGCAGGCCGCCCCAAAACTCGCGAATGCGCTCCGGCCGCCCGTAGATCTTCAGCTCGATCGTGGCGCCCGACATCCGCTTTTGCACGTCGGCAAGCAACGGGGCGTCGCGTACGTGCACGAGCGACTGGGCTTCGCGCAGCACCATGCCCGCCCCCATGCCCAGCTCGGCCTGGCGGAACACGGTGAGCGGCGCCGCGCCGTGCAACAGGTCGAGCAGATATTGCACGTCGACAACGGCCACGACCGCGCGCCCCGCCTCGCCCACTATGCCGACCAGCAGCGAGGGGCGGTTGTGCACCATCGGCGTTTCCTCGACGAGCATGATCCATTCGCCGTCCGAGGTCGGCACATGAGCGTCAAACCGGACGCCGTAGGGAAGGGCCTGTTGCGAGAACGCGGACGAGCAGTCGACGCGGCCGTCGTAAAGGATGTTGAGCGTGCGCACGTAGGGCAAGGTGGCGGCCTTGTGCGTGAGATCCGCCGCGAGCGTCTTGCACGCCTCGGCCGCGCGCGGCGCGAACGGGCGGGCCGCGCTCTGCGCCGTCTCGACGATCGACACCACCTGCCCGATGATGAACGCGGAAGCGAAGCTCGCTTCGCGCCGCGCGATGCGCTCGGCTTCGTAGCGGCCGAGCGCCACGCACAGCAAAAGCGGCAGCAGGGCCGCGAGCAGCAGCACGAGCATGCGCGAGGTGCGCGACCAGGCCGCGCGAACGTTGGGCGACACTTCGGGCAAGGCGTCCTCCGCACCAGGGCCGTCAAGGACGGCGGCTACGGTATGACGCCAACATACACCAAGGCGCTCGCCGCGGTCGCGCGCGATGCCCCGCGCACGCCAACGTCAGCTAACGTGCCGACCTCACGCGCATTCGATGCGGTTGCGGCCGCCCTTTTTCGCGCGGTAGAGCGCGAAGTCGCTGCGCGTGAGCGCGGCCTCGGCGCTCAGGTCGGCGGCGCTCATGAGCGTAATGCCGATGCTCACGGTGAGCGCGACCGCCTCGCCAACGACCGCGAGCGGCTGCGCGGCGAAGCGCTCCTGAATGCGCCGCGCGACGCTTTGCGCGCCTTCGAGGTCGGCGGCCGCGAGCAGGATCGCAAACTCCTCGCCGCCTATGCGCCCCGCCAGGTCGCCCGCGCGCAACTGCGTGCGCAGGATTTCGGCGAAATGGCGCAGCACCTCGTCGCCGATCGCGTGGCCCCAGCGGTCGTTGATCGACTTGAAGTGGTCGAGATCGCACATCATCACGGCCACGCCGGTGCCGCCGTGCCTCACATGCGCGAGCTGCGCCTCGATCCGCGCCATGAAATGGCGACGGTTCGGCAAACGCGTGAGGCTGTCCGTGCTCGCGAATTCGTGCAGCTCGGCTTCGATATGCTTGCGCTCCGTAGCGTCCGTGATGAAGCCGTGCCAGACCGTCGAGCCGTCGGCGAGCCGTTGCGGCCTCGCGTCGCCCTGGCGCCAGCGCAAGCCCTGCTGGGGCAGTTGCACGCGAAACTCCAGGTGCCACGGCGTGAGATTCGCCGCCGAGTGCTCGAACGATGCGCGCCACGCGTCGAGATCGTCGGGATGGATCAGCGCGTCGACGCACGCCGTGTCGTGCGCGACCTGCCGAGGCGTGAGTTCGTAGATTTCCGCAATGCCTGCGCTCGCGTAGGAGAAGAACGCGCGTCCGCCGGGCAACTGGCGGCGCTGGAACACGAGGCCCGGCACCTCGTTCGTGAGGTTCGTGACGAGCGCCGCGCTCTCGCGCAAGCGCTCGGCCATCTCGCGCATCGAGGTGATGTCCGTGGTCGTGCCGATCATGCGCAGCGCGCGCCCCTGCGCGTCGTGGCTCATGACCTTGCCGCGGCTGCAGATCCACTTGTAGCGGCCGTCCTTGCAGCGGATGCGATGCTCGACCTCATAGCTGGACGTGCGGCCCTCGAAATGCGCCTGCATCGCGGCCTTGACGTACTCGCGGTCCTCGGGATGCAGACGCTCGACACTGTCCTCGATCCGGTTCGTCAGCTCGTGCTCCGCGTAGCCGAGTATCGCCTTCCAGCCCACCGAGTAGCGAATCTCGCCCGTCACCACGTTGCGATCCCAGATACCCGTGCCGCTGCCCGCAATGGCGTGCGCGAGCAGGCGCTCATGCTCGCGCAGGGCTTCGAGTTCTGCGCGCAGCGTGCGATCGTCTTCCGCGGGACGCTGATGGCCGTGATTAGCGGCGAGCGCCGGCGGCATGGCCAGCACGGCGGCCACGCGCGCAAAGTCGCCGAGGCTCGCGCGCTCCGCCGCATCCAGGTCGCGCGGCTCGGGGTCGATCAGGCAAAGGCTGCCCACGTGCTCGCCCTGCGCGCCGTGCAACGGCCATGAGGCAACGAAGCGAAACGGCTCGCCCGCGCGCGCAGGCACGCTGCGCGAGGCGGGATTCCCGGTAATGTCGGGCACCACGAGCGGCTCGCGCGCGCCGCTCGTATCTGCCCCCGGCGCAATCGCGCGCAGGGCTTCGCAGAGCGCTTCGTCCACGTCCACGCCCGCGCCCAGCCCGCGCGCGGCGGGAG
>DATBXG010000477.1:0-15898 GCA_036514415.1 Paraburkholderia sp. | reverse complement strand
AGCGAGAAGATCGTGATCTGACGCGGGTCGACTTCAGGCGGGGGCGGCTCGTCGAGCGCGGCTTGCGCTATGTCGGACAGATCGTCGTCGAACAGTGAGGCTTGCACCGGCATCGCGACGCGCGGGCGTTTCGTGGAGGTCATGGGCGGCAAGTGTCGCAGCAATTGCGCGGCGATTCAATCCGGCGCGGGCGCGGCGTGTGCCGTTTTCGTATGCTTTTGCGCGGCGCTCAGGAGTCGCGCCGCGTCGTGCTCAGCCTTCGCGCAGCTTGTATCCGCGCTGGGCCTTGCTGATGTCGTCCGGCGCGAGGCCCGGCAGCGCCGTGGCGAGTTCGGCCGCAAGTGTGTGCAGGACGGCTTCGTCGCCAGCCTTCAGTTCAAGCTCGATTTCGCAGATCGGCGTGCGCCGGGTTTGGCCGTTCACGTCCGCATTGATCTCGCCTTGGTCGATGGCCGCTTCCACCTGTGCGCCATCGACTTCGAGCGTCCATAGCGTGCGCGTGAAGTCGGTGCGGAAGAGCGGAATCAGGTTCGCAGCCGCCTCCGATAGCGCGGTCGAAACGCCGGCTTCGTCGCATTCGTGCAGCAGCCTGTCGATTTCGAGCGCTTCGCCCGCCACCGGCATTTCCCACTCGTGCCGCGCGTGCAGCCCGTTTTGCGCCACGCCCACGGTCTTGAACGTCTGCAGCCAGCCTTCGGGCGCGCGGCGAAGGCGCAGCGCGCTCTTTGCGCGCGCCAGCGCGAGCGCCGGCGTGTCGAAGTAGACGTTTTCGAGCCTGATGGCGCGGCCCGGAACGCCGGCG
The DNA here is from genome assembly GCA_036514415.1 of Paraburkholderia sp. Classification (GTDB taxonomy): domain Bacteria; phylum Pseudomonadota; class Gammaproteobacteria; order Burkholderiales; family Burkholderiaceae; genus Paraburkholderia. Next base: position 15,096 of record DATBXG010000477.1, on the reverse strand, counting down.
CGCGTCTCGAAGAGACGCAGCGCGGCGTCCACCTGGTCGCGCGGCAGCGCGAGCTTGATTTCGCGTTCGATACCCATCGTCGCTTTTTACTTACATGCAATCAGAAGAACATACGGGCGAGTTCCGCGCCCGGCTGTTCGGCGCGCATGAACGCCTCGCCCACGAGGAACGTGTGCACCGACAGCGCGCGCATCTTCTCGACATCGGCGCGCGAAAGAATGCCCGACTCGGTCACGACGATGCGGTCTTCCGGCACGTCGTCGAGCATGCCGATGGTGGTTTCCAGCGTGGTCTCGAACGTGCGCAGATTGCGGTTGTTGATGCCGATGAGCGGCGTCTTCAGCGTGAGCGCGTGCGTCAGCTCCTCGCGGTCGTGCACTTCGACGAGCACCGCGAGACCGAGCGAATGCGCGAGCGCTTCGAGGTCACGCATCTGGCCCGGCTCGAGCGCGGCGGCGATCAGCAGGATCGCGTCGGCGCCCATCGCCCGCGCCTCGACGATCTGGTACGGATCGACGATGAAGTCCTTGCGCAGCACGGGCAGGCTGCACGCGGCGCGCGCGGCTTCGAGGTACGCGGCGCTGCCCTGGAAGAACTGCACGTCGGTGAGCACGGAAAGGCAGGCCGCGCCGCCTTCGGCGTACGAGCGCGCGATCTCCGCGGGCTGGAAGTTTTCGCGCAGCACGCCTTTCGACGGGCTTGCCTTCTTCACTTCGGCGATCACGGCGGCCTGGCCGTTGTCGTGTTTCGCGCGCAGCGCGCCGACGAAATCGCGCAGGTCACGCGCGCTCGCGGCGAGCCGCAGTTCTTCGAGCGGGGCGCTCTGCTCGGCGGCGCGCACTTCTTCGCGCTTGACCGCGATGATTTTTTCGAGGATGTCACTCATGATGTTCGGAGGCAAAAACGGTGCTGGATCAGCGTTTGAACTGTTGCGTGAAGCGTACCAGTTCGTCGACTTTGGCGCGTGCGCGCCCGCTCGCGAGGGTCTCGCGCGCAAGCGTGATGCCATCGGCAATCGAGTCCACCACGTTAGCCGAATAGAGCGCCGTGCCCGCATTGAGCGCGACGATCTCGCGTGCCGTGCCCGGCTCGTTCGAGAGCGCGCCGAGCAGCATGGTCTTCGATTCGTCGGCGTTTTCGACCTTGAGCGAGCGGTTCGAGACCATTTGCATGCCGAAGTCTTCGGGGTGGATCTCGTACTCGCGAATCTGGCCGTCCTTGAGTTCGCCCACGAGCGTGGCCGCGCCGAGCGACACTTCGTCCATGCCGTCCTTGCCGTACACGACGCACACGTGCTTCGCGCCGAGGCGCTCCATCACGCGCACCTGAATGCCGACGAGGTCCGGATGGAACACGCCCATCAGCTGATTGGGCGCGCCAGCGGGATTCGTGAGCGGCCCGAGGATGTTGAAGATCGTGCGCACGCCGAGTTCGCGGCGCACGGCGGCGATGTTCTTCATCGCGGGATGATGGTTGGGCGCGAACATGAAGCCCATGCCCGTTTCGGCGATCGACGCGGCCACCTGGTCCGGCTGCAGGTCGATGTTTACGCCGAGCGCTTCGAGCACGTCGGCGCTGCCCGACTTGCTGGAGACGCCGCGGTTGCCGTGCTTCGCGACCTTCGCGCCAGCCGCCGCTGCCACGAACATCGACGCCGTCGAGATATTGAAGGTGTGCGAACCATCGCCGCCGGTGCCGACGATGTCGATGAAGTTCGAGTTGTCCTTCACATCCACGTGCTTCGCGAACTCGCGCATCACGGTGGCTGCGGCCGTGATCTCGCCGATGGTTTCCTTCTTCACGCGCAGGCCGGTGATGATGGCGGCCGACAGCACGGGCGAAAGCTCGCCGCGCATGATGAGGCGCATGAGATGGAGCATCTCGTCGTGGAAAATCTCGCGGTGCTCGATCGTGCGTTGCAGCGCTTCCTGCGGGGTAATCATGATGTTCGTCTCCGTATCAAGCGCTTTTGGTTTGCTTCAGGAAGTTCTCGAACAGCGCGTGGCCGTGCTCCGAGAGAATCGATTCCGGATGGAACTGCACGCCTTCCACCGCGAGTTCGCGGTGACGCACGCCCATGATCTCGCCGTCGTCGGTCCAGGCCGACACTTCGAGACAGTCGGGCAGCGACTCGCGTTCGATCGCGAGCGAGTGATAGCGCGTGACGTTGAAGTGCTTCGGCAGATCGGCAAACACGCCTTTGCAGTCGGTTTCGATCTGGCTCACCTTGCCGTGCATGATGGTCTTCGCGCGCACGACGCGGCCGCCGAACGCTTCGCCAATGGCCTGATGGCCGAGGCACACGCCGAGAATCGGCGTCTTGCCCGCGAATTCGCGCAGCACGTCGAGCGTGATGCCCGCGTGCTGCGGGTTGCTCGGTCCGGGCGAGAGGCAGATGCGCGCCGGGTTGAGCTTCGCGATCTCGTCGAGGGTGATTTCGTCGTTGCGATACGTGTGGACGTCTTCGCCAAGCTCGCCGAAGTACTGGACGATGTTGTAGGTAAACGAATCGTAGTTGTCGATCATGAGCAACATGGTCTTGTCTCCGCTCAGAAGTCGCTGTCGAGGCCGTCCTGCACCTGCTCGGCGGCGCGCAGCACAGCGCGCGCCTTGTTCTCGGTTTCCTGCCATTCGGACTCGGGCACCGAATCCGCCACCACGCCCGCGGCGGCCTGCACATACAGATTGCCGTTGTGGATGAGGCCGGTGCGGATCGCGATCGCGAGGTCCATCTCGCCGTTGAACGAGAGATAGCCGACCGCGCCGCCGTAGAGGCCGCGCTTTACGGGCTCCAGTTCGTCGATGAGTTCCATCGCGCGCACCTTGGGCGCGCCCGAGAGCGTGCCGGCCGGGAACGTGGCGCGCAGCACGTCGAAGTTGTTCATGCCGGGTTTGAGCTTGCCTTCCACCGAACTCACGATGTGCTGCACGTGCGAGTACTTTTCGATGATCATCTTGTCGGTCACGGCCACGGAGCCGATCTCGGCGATGCGGCCCACGTCGTTGCGTGCGAGGTCGATCAGCATGACGTGCTCGGCGATTTCCTTCGGGTCGTTGAGCAGTTCGGTCGCGAGTTCGGCATCGCGCTCGGGCGTGTTGCCGCGCGGACGCGTGCCCGCGAGCGGGCGGATCGTCACGATGCGGTCCTCGCCGCGCTTTTCCTGACGCACCAGAATCTCCGGCGACGCGCCCACCACGTGGAAATCGCCGAAGTTGTAGTAGTACATGTACGGCGACGGGTTCAGCGAACGCAGCGCGCGATAGAGCGAGAGTGGATTGTCGCGATACGGCTTGATGAGGCGCTGGCCCACCTGCACCTGCATCAGTTCGCCGGCGGCGATGTATTCCTTCGCCTTGCGCACGGCGGCGAGGTAATCGTCCTTCTTGAATTCGCGGAACGTTTCCGTGCGCACGCTCGCCGAAGTCACCGGCGGCTGCACCGTCGTGCGCAGGCGCTGCTTGAGTTCGCGCAGTCGGTGCTTCGCCTTCGTGTAGGCCTCGGGCGTTTGCGGATCGGCGTAGACGATCAGGTAGAGCTTGCCCGCGAGATTGTCGATGACCGCGACTTCTTCGGTCAGCAGCAGCTGGATGTCGGGCAGGCCGAGGTCGTCGGGCGGGCAGGTGTCGGCGAGCTTCTTCTCGATGTAGCGCACCGCGTCATAGCCGAAGTAGCCCGCGAGACCGCCGCAGAAGCGCGGCAGGCCGGGCCGCTGCGCGACCTTGAAGCGCGCCTGGTACTTCGCGATGAATTCGAGCGGATCGCCGTCATGCGTTTCGAGCACCTGGCCGTCGCGCACGACTTCCGAAACGCCATTGCGTGTGCGGATCAGCGAGCGCGCGGGCAGGCCGATGAACGAGTAGCGCCCGAAACGCTCGCCGCCCACCACGGACTCCAGCAGGAAAGAATTTGCGCCGCCGCGCTCGGGCTGCGCGAGCTTGAGGTACAGCGAGAGCGGCGTTTCGAGATCGGCGAGTGCCTCGGCGATCAGCGGGATGCGGTTGTAGCCCTCGTTGGCGAGAGACTGAAATTCGAGTTCGGTCATGTTCCGATCCTGTTCGTGCTGCCAGTCGCGGCGTCGGGTGCGGGCCCAGTGCGGCTCAAAAAGGGGCGCGCGGTGAGCGCGAGGCGTTTGTTTTTGAGTGCTTGATGGCCGCTGGCGCTCGCTCGTGCAGCCCGGAAAACGCGTCATGCCAAAGCGCTTGCCGGGCGGCGTGCGGTGTATCGACGAATGGTCAGGCGTAGGCGCTCGCACCTCGATCAGATCGCCGCGAACGGCGAAACGACACGCAAGGACAACGAAAGCCAGCGGCCAGATCAGCCGGCGGGTTACCGCAACAGCTTAGAGTCGAGACACGCGCGAGTGCGCAGCGAAGTAAAAAACGGTGCTGAAGAAGGGCTCTGGAGACACCCCAAGCAACTTCAGCGAACCTCGGGTGAGGTTAGCGCGACCAGCGACGCCAGGGCCAGGCTCCCCGGTCGATCGTGCTCAGACTCCGTTTTTTATTCAGAAACATGAGGATAGTTGACGTTCAGTTGAGAACTTAAGTCAGATCATTGTGCGCTGCGACCGCCTTGGCGGCGTCGAGCAGCGAGGCAACTATACCATCCGATTCGATTTTTTGTACAGGCTGGCCGTGGTTGTAGCCGTAGGGCACCGTGAGCGTGGCCATGCCGGCCGCGCGGCCCGCGATCGCATCGTTCTCCGAATCGCCGATCGCCACTGCTGCCGCGGGCTCGACGCCCAGGCGCTCGCACGCGGTGAGCATCGGCAGCGGATCGGGCTTCTTCTTCTCCAGGCTGTCGCCGCCGATCACTACGCTGAAGTACTGCGCGAGGCCGTATTGCTGCAAAAGCTCAACGGCGAAGCGGTGCGGCTTGTTGGTCACGCACGCGAGCTTGATGCCCTGGTCGCGCAGCGCAGCGAGGCCTGCTTCGACGTCCGGGTACAGATGCGTGTGGCGGCCGTTGATCTTCGCGTACTCGTCCTGGTAGAGCGCGAGTGCCTCGTCGAAGCGAGCCTGGGCATCGTCCTCGGGAAAGCGGGGCGCGAGCACGCTCTTGATCAGGTGCTCCGAGCCCTTGCCGACGTAGCCCATCACTTCCTCGCGCGTGGTTTCTTCGGCGTCGAGCTGCGCGAGCATACCGTTCAGGCCGGCGGCGAAGTCGTCGGCGGTGTCGACCATCGTGCCGTCGAGGTCGATCAGCGCCGCTTCGATGCGCGGCGCGCTGAACTTGATGGACGCACTCATTTTGCGTTGGCGGCGCTTGCCACGCCTGCGAGCTGCGCGCGCATCTGGTCGATCACGGCCTTGTAGTCCGGCTTGCCGAAGATCGCCGAGCCCGCCACGAAGGCGTCCGCGCCGGCTGCCGCGATTTCGGCGATATTGTCGACCTTCACGCCGCCGTCCACTTCGAGATGGATCTCGCGGCCGGTCCGCGCCGTGTAGGCGTCGATCTTCGCGCGCGCCTCGCGCAGCTTGTTGAGCGCCTCGGGAATGAACGACTGGCCGCCGAAGCCCGGATTCACCGACATGATGAGGACGAGGTCGACCTTGTCCATCACGTGGTCGAGGTAGTTGAGCGGCGTGGCCGGGTTGAACACGAGGCCGGCCTTGCAGCCGTGGTCGCGGATCAGCGAGAGCGTGCGGTCGATGTGGTCCGAGCCTTCCGGGTGGAAGCTGATGAGGTTCGCGCCGGCCTTGGCGAAGTCGGGCACGATGCGGTCGACCGGGCGTACCATCAAATGCACGTCGATGGGCACGTTCACGTGCGGGCGGATCGCCTCGCACACCAGCGGGCCGATGGTGAGATTCGGCACGTAATGGTTGTCCATCACGTCGAAGTGGATCCAGTCGGCGCCGGCGGCGACGACGTTGCGGACTTCCTCGCCAAGACGCGAAAAGTCGGCGGAGAGAATGCTGGGGGCGATGCGGAATTGCGTCATGGCGGCCATCGAAAAACTGTCGGAAAAACCGCATTTTACCGTCAGTGGGGCAGCCGATCCTTGCCACTGCCGTGGCTGGCGCCACGGGCCGCGCCGGGTTGCGAGTGCCCGTCGCATCAAGCAGAATGCCAAACCATGTGCCGCGCCTCGCGGCGCGCTCGCGAGCGCCTTGCTGTGCGGGCGCCTCCGTCAACGGACTCAGCAGCCGCACCCGGGCGATTGGAACAAGGATGAGCCAGTACGAATTCAGCGTGACGTCGCAGGTGCGCTACCTGCCCGAAGAATCGGATCCGGAGCGCCGGCAATATGCCTTCGCCTATACGCTGACCATTCGCAATACCGGTCAGGTGAGCGCCCAGCTGATCGCGCGCCACTGGGTGATCACCGACAGCGAAAATCACGTCCAGGAAGTGAAGGGGCTCGGCGTGGTCGGCCATCAGCCGCTTCTGAAGCCGGGCGAACAGTTCGAATACACGAGCTGGGCCGTAATCGCGACGCCCGTGGGCACCATGCGCGGCGAGTACTTCTGTGTGGCCGAGGACGCCGAACGCTTCGAGGCGCCCGTGCCCGAGTTCGTGCTGCGCATGCCGCGCACGCTGCATTGAACCGCTGCGCGAATTCGGGGTCTGCTAGTCCTGGCGCCGATCGTCGCGCCGGGCTTGCTTCTTCCTGCCCGACGCGGTCCACACAACGATGAAAATCAGCAGGAACAGCGCAAGGAGCGCCTCCAGACCAAACATGAGCATCGGGTATTCGTCGAGCAGTTCTGACATGGCGGCATCCATCGAGAGCCCGTATTGTAGGCGTGATTTTGACGTCGATTCTGGTCTCGATGCACCGGTAATGCCGGGATTCACAACGGTGCGATATCGTGCGGGCTCAGCGCTTCGGCGCGTGGGTGCACGGTTGAGCGGCTGGCTGGGCGCCGTTTCGCTGGCGGCGTTACTTGCCGCATGCGGTGGCCCGAGCTACGTGCGCAACGCACCGCCCAAGGGTGCGCCCGCATTGCCCTCGCAGCTTGCAGCGCAGCGCCTCACGCCGGTTGCGTGGCAGCAGGTGCCCGGGTGGCAGGATGATTCGCTGATCGGCGTGACCGCGGCGCTGCGCGCTAACTGCACGCGTCTCGCGCGCGATCCGCGCTGGCAGCGCGCCTGCTCGGCCGCCTCGCAACTCGACGACCTCGACGCTTCGAGCGCGCGCGTATTCTTCGAAACGTATTTCACGCCCTATCAGTTCGCCAACAGCGACGGCACGCTCGACGGTCTCGTGACCGGCTACTACGAGCCGCTGCTGCGCGGTTCGCGCACGCGGCATGGCATCTATCAGACGGCGCTGTATCGCTGGCCGTCCGGCTATCGTCCGGGAGCCGCGCTGCCGCCGCGCGCGCAGCTCGAACGCTCCGGCGCGCTCAACGGCAACGAACTTGTGTGGGTCGACGATCCGATCGAAGCGTTCTTCCTGCAGGTGCAGGGCTCGGGCCGCATCGTGATGGAAGACGGCAGCGTGATGCGCGTGGGCTTTGGCGGGACCAACAATCAGCCGTACAAGTCGATCGGGCGCTGGCTGCTCGATCGCGGCGAACTCACGCCGGCGCAGGCGACCATGCAGGGCATCAAGGCCTGGGCGCGCGCGAACCCGACGCGCGTGGACGCGCTGCTCGACACCAATCCGCGCTTCGTGTTCTTCCGCGAGATGGCGGGTTCCGAGGGCGACGCGCAGGGCGGCGCGGATGGCCCGGTCGGCGCGCTCGGTGTGCCGCTCACGCCGGAGCGTTCGATTGCCGTCGATCCGTCGTCGATTCCGCTCGGCACGCCGGTGTTTCTCCAGACCACGCGTCCGCTCACGAACACGCCGCTCAACCGGCTCGTGTTCGCACAGGACACGGGCACGGCGATCAAGGGCGGCGTGCGCGCCGACTACTTCTGGGGACTCGGCGACGACGCCGGCGATCTGGCCGGCAAGATGAAGCAGGGCGGCCGCATGTGGCTGCTGTTCCCCAATTCTTGAGTGCCGTAGTGCTTCAGCGCGTCACGCGAGTTGCGCACGTAAAGTGAAAAAGCCGGCAATTGCCGGCTTTTTCGTTCCTTTCGACACGTCGCGCGCCGCTGTGCTTCTCGTTGTGCTTCCGTTACTTCGGCCGCTTGTCGATCACGCGCCTGGCCTTGCCCACCGAGCGCTCGATGCCATTGACTTCGAGCACGATCACCTTGCACGTCACGCCGATGAGCGCCTTGATGTCGTAAGCGAGCGCCTTGCTTGCCGCGTCGAGCGCGCCGTAGTCGGGTGAGTTTTCCGGGCACGGTTCGCAGTGGAGGGTCATCACGTCCATCGGGCCTTCCTTCGTCAGGATGATCTGATAGTGCGGCGCAAGCGCCGGCTGCTTGAGCAGCAGCTCCTCGATCTGCGTGGGGAACACGTTCACGCCACGGATGATCAGCATGTCGTCCGAGCGGCCCGTGATCTTTTCCATGCGGCGCATGGTACGCGCCGTGCCCGGCAGGAGACGCGTGAGGTCGCGCGTACGGTAGCGGATGATCGGCAGTGCTTCCTTGGTGAGCGAGGTGAAGACGAGCTCGCCGAATTCGCCGTCGGGCAGGACTTCGCCGGTCTCGGGGTTGATGATCTCGGGGTAGAAGTGGTCCTCCCAGATCGTCGGGCCGTCCTTCGTTTCCGCGCATTCCGAAGCCACGCCCGGGCCCATCACTTCGGAGAGACCGTAGATGTCGACCGCCGTGATGCCCATGCGGTGCTCGATGGCCGTGCGCATGTCGTTGGTCCAGGGCTCCGCGCCGAAGATGCCGATGCGCAGCGAGCAGCTGGCCGGATCGATGCCCTGGCGCTCCATTTCGTCGGCGATCGCGAGCATGTAGCTCGGCGTGACCATGATGATGTCGGGACGGAAATCCTGGATCAGCTGAACCTGCTTTTCAGTCTGGCCGCCGCCAAACGGAATCACCGTGAGGCCCGCGCGCTCAGCGCCGTAGTGTGCGCCGAGGCCGCCCGTGAAGAGACCGTAGCCGTAGCTGATGTGCACCTTGTCGCCGCGCCGCGCGCCCGCCGCGCGCACCGAGCGTGCGACGAGGTTCGCCCACGTGTCGATGTCGCGTGCCGTATAGGCAACCACGGTCGGCTTGCCGGTCGTGCCCGACGATGCGTGGATACGCGAAATCTGCTCCTGCGGCACGGCAAACATGCCGAAGGGGTAGTTGTCGCGCAGATCCTTCTTCGTGGTGAACGGGAAGCGCGCGAGATCGGCGAGCGACTGAACCTGGGACGGGTGCACGCCCGCTTCGTCGAATTTACGCCGATAGACCGGCGAATTCTCATAAGCATGGTTCAGCGACCATTTCAGGCGCTCTAGCTGCAGCGCAGCCAGCTCGTCGCGGCTCGCCTTTTCGATGGGTTCGAGCGGCAGCGTGGTAGTCATGGGTGTCTCCTGGATCTTAAGAACTTTACTCGTGACGCGGGGGGAATCGAGCAGGGGATACCCGGTTCACATTGCGACTGGAATGACATTGCCGCGAATCTGCGCGGACTTGCCTCGGAAAAGCGCGATGGTTTCGCCTGCCCGGTTCGTCACGCGGATGTCATAGACCCCGTTGCGTCCCGATAGCACCTGTTCGACGGCTTCGGCGGTCAACACCTCGTCGCGCAGGACCGGACGCAGGAACTCGATCGAGCAGCCCGCCGCTACAGTGTTGACGTTATATGAGTTGCACGCGAAGGCGAACGCCGAATCCGCGAGCGAAAAGATCATCCCGCCGTGGCAGGTCTGATGGCCGTTGAGGAACTCGGGCCGCACAGCCATACGCAGGCGCGCGTAACCGGCGCGCACTTCGAGGAGTTCCATACCGAGCGCGCGGGTGCAGCCGTCGGCTTCGTACATCGCTTGCGCGGCCGCGCGGGCGAGTTCGTCGGGCGACATGCTTTCCTCCGGGGGCAGTTGCAAGACTTGCGTGGACATCTCAGCGGCCCTCGAAGTGCGGTGCGCGTTTTTCGATGAAGGCCTGAACACCCTCCGCGTAGTCGTATGAAGCGCCCAGTTCGCGTTGCAGATCGCGTTCGAGATCGAGTTGCTGGTCGAGCATGTTCGTGGCCGATGCGCGCAGCGCTTCGCGTGTCGCGACGATGGCGCGCGTGGGCTGCTGCGCGAGCCGTGCGGCTAGCGCGCCAGCCGTTTGCGCGAGTTCGGCGTCGTCGGTCACTTGCCAGACCAGGCCCCAGTTTTCCGCCTTTTCCGCGCTGAGCTTTTCGCCGGTCATGGCGAGCCCGAGTGCGCGCGCCATGCCCACACGCCTGGGCAGGAACCACGTGCCGCCCGAATCGGGCACGAGGCCGATCTTCACGAACGCCTGGATGAAGCTCGCGGAGCGCGCGGCGAGCACGAGGTCGCAGGCGAGGGCGAGATTCGCGCCGGCGCCGGCCGCGGTGCCGTTGACGGCGGCGATCACGGGCATCGGCAGCGCCTGCAGGCGCTTGATCAGCGGATTGAAATGCTCGTCGATGAGCGCGCCCAGGTCGCTCATTGCGCCCGGCGTGAAGTCGAGATCGGCGAGATCCTGGCCTGCGCAGAAGCCGCGGCCCGCTCCGGTCAGCACGAGCGCCCGCGCGCCGGCTGCGGCGACTTCGTCGAGCGCTGTGGCAAGCTCGCCGTGCATGGCGCGCGTGAAGCTGTTGAGCTTGTCCGGGCGGTTGAGCGTGATCGTGGCCACGCGGGTGGATGCGTCGATTTCGACGCGGATCGCATCGTAGGGCATCGGTTGTCTCCTGTTTCCTGAGTTAGCGCTTCAGCGCTTTGCGATCCGGAGTTGGCGCTTTAGCTGTCGGCCGGAGTTAGTGCTTTAGCACTTACTCCGGGCCCATGCAGAGCACTTACTCCGGTCTCACGCAACGCGCTCAGGTCCCATGCAAAGCTGTTTCCCGAGACCGCCGAACGCTGCGCCCGACGGCCGGTCGATACTGCGCGCGTTATGCCTCGACGCGTTCGATCGCCAGCGCAATACCCTGGCCAACCCCGATACACATCGTGCAAAGCGCAAATCGCCCCTTCGTACGCTCGAGCTGATGGAGCGCGGTCGTGACGAGGCGCGCGCCCGAAGCGCCGAGCGGGTGGCCCAGCGCGATCGCGCCGCCATTGGGGTTCACGCGCGGATCGTCGTCGGCAATGCCGAGTGCGCGCAGCACCGCGAGGCCTTGCGAGGCGAACGCCTCATTGAGCTCGATCACGTCGAACTGGTCCAGCGTCATGCCGAGCTGCTTGAGCAGCTTTTGCGTGGCGGGCGCGGGGCCGATGCCCATGATGCGCGGCGCGACGCCGGCCGTGGCCATGCCGAGCACGCGCGCCCGGCGGCGGAGGCCGTATTGCCTGGCGGCCTCCTCATTGGCGAGCAGCAGGGCGCAGGCGCCGTCGTTGACGCCCGAGGCGTTGCCTGCCGTGACCGTACCGTCCGGCTTCACCACGCCCTTGAGTTTGCCGAGCGATTCGAGCGAGGTTTCGCGCGGGTGTTCGTCGAGCGTCACGAGCACCGGGTCGCCCTTCTTCTGCGCAATTTCGACCGCGACGATTTCCTGCGCGAGCGTACCGTCCTTTTGTGCGCGCGCGGCCTTCTGCTGGCTGCGCAGCGCGAACGCGTCCTGATCGGCGCGGTTGATGTTGAATTCTTCCGCGACGTTTTCCGCCGTTTCGGGCATCGAATCGACGCCGTACTGCTGCTTCATCAGCTTGTTGACGAAACGCCAGCCGATGGTCGTGTCGTAGATGGCCGCTTCACGCGAGAACGCCGCAGTGGCTTTGCCCATCACGAACGGCGCGCGCGTCATGCTCTCCACGCCGCCCGCGATCATGAGGCGCGCTTCGCCCGCCTTGATCGCTCGCGCGGCGCTGCCGACGGCATCGAGTCCCGAGCCGCACAGGCGGTTGAGCGTGCCGCCCGGCGCGTCGCCAGGCAGGCACGCGAGGAGCGCGGCCATGCGCGCGACGTTGCGGTTGTCCTCGCCGGCCTGATTGGCGCAGCCGTAGAGCACGTCGTCGAGCGCGCTCCAGTCCACGCCGGGATTGCGCTCGACGAGCGCCCGGATGGGCACGGCGGCGAGGTCGTCAGCGCGGACGTCCTTGAGGGCGCCGCCGTAGCGGCCGAACGGGGTGCGAATCGCGTCGCAGATATAGGCTTCGGTCATCTCGGATTCCTGGGGCGCGAGCGCAGAAGTGCACTCACGCCTTGCATGCTAGAGGGATGGGCAAAAGGGCGCCATTCGGCCGGACGGCATAGGCCGTTCAGCTGGCTACCGCAGGGGCCGCTTTCGGTTCAACATGAACGCGGCTCTGAACCACGCGGAAGCGGTTCGCCACGAAAGCAGCGTCGGCGAGCGCAGCGTTCGCCGCGGGGTTCGCGCCGGTGCCGTGGAAGTCGGAGAACGCAGCCGACTGGTTCACGAACACGCCGCCCGTCAGGTTGATCGAGAGCGCTACACCGCCGGTGATGGCGGCTTCGTGGGCGGCGTCGATCACGGCGTCGTCGGTGCTGTACACGGAAAGCGTGAGCGCACCGTGGTCGCGTGCGGTCTCGCCGGCCAGCTTGAGCGACTGCGCCGTGGAATCCGTGGCGATCACGAACGAGATCGGGCCGAACCACTCGCGCGTGAACTGGGCGGCGTCGCGGGCCGCGTCGAGCGAGAGCACGAGCGGCGTGCGCACGCGCGCGCCGGCGAACTGAGGGTGCTCCAGCGTCTGGCTGTCGGCGAGGACGGTGCCGAGCTTGCGGGCCTCGTCGATGCGAACCGTCACGCCTTCGTTCTGGATCGCGCCGAGCACTTCGACGGCGCGTGCCGGGTCGGACACGAACTTCTGCACGGCGCCGGCAATCGCCTGAGCGACCGCCTCGAAGCTCACCTGGCCTTCAGCGGTGCGGATGCCGTCGCGCGGCACGTAGATATTCTGGGGGGCCGTGCACATCTGGCCCGAGTAGAGGGAGAGCGAGAAGGCGATGTTGCGCGCGGCGGCCTTCAGGTCCTCCACGGAGTCGATCACGATCTGGTTCACGCCGGCCTTCTCCGTGTAGACCTGCGCCTGGTGCGCATTGCGCTCGAGCCAGTCGCCGTTTTGCGTGCTGCCCGTGAAGTCGATCAGCTTGATCTCGGGGCGCAGCGCGAGCTGCTGCACGAGCGCGCCGTCGTTGGGGTCGGTGGCGAGCAGCGTCACGACGTTGGGATCGAAGCCAGCTTCGCGCAGCACGTCACGCGCGACACGCACGGTGACTGCGAGTGGCAGGATCGCGCCGGGGTGCGGCTTGACGATGACCGTGTTGCCGGTCGCGAGGTCCGCGAAGAGGCCGGGGTAGCCGTTCCAGGTCGGGAACGTGCAGCAGCCGAGCACGAGGCCGGTGCCGCGCGGGACGATGGTGAAGCGCTTTTGCATCGCGAGCGGCGGGTTCTTGCCCTGCGGCTTTTCCCAGTGCGCGTCGGCAGGAATGCGGCGCAGCTGGTCGTATGCATAGGCGACGGCCTCCAGCGCGCGGTCCTGAGCGTGCGGGCCGCCGGCCTGGAAGGCCATCATGAACGCCTGGCCGGTCGTGTGCATCACGCTAAAGGCGATCTCGAAGCTCGCACGATTCAGGCGTTCGAGGATCTCGAGGCTCACGCCCGCCCATGCCTGCGGGCCGGCGGCGCGCCAGTCGCGCTGGGCTTTCTGCGCGGCTTCGATCAACTGGTCCGGGGTCGACTTCGGATAGCGCGCGCCGAGCGCGAAACCGAACGGCGACGCCTCGCTGCCGACGGTTTCGCCGGTCGACGGCTGGTCGAGTTCGAAGGTGCGATTCAGGTGGGCCTTGAACGCGGCTTCGCCGTCTGCGCTAGCAGTTTCCCCGTACACTTTGGGACTAGGCATTTCGGCGAACGGGCTCCAGTAGCCGCGGGTTTCGATGGCGGCAAGCGCTTTTTGAAGCGCGCCCTCATGCTTGGCGAACAACGAATGTGTCATGGCGAAACATTGATTGAGAGGTTGGAAATGACCCGTGTCAATTAATTGACCGACCGGTTGGTTGGCAAATGTTAGCATTAGTCAAAGATCGGCGTGAAAATTTTTTTGGGGATTTTCTTTAGATGAAAGGAGGAGTTATGGGGTACGAAAACATCCTGGTTGAGACGCGTGGCAAGGTCGGTCTGGTCACGCTGAACCGGCCGAAGGCGCTCAACGCGCTGAACGATGCGCTCATGGACGAACTGGGCGCTGCGCTCAAGGCGTTCGACGCCGATGAGGGCATTGGTGCGATCGTCATCACGGGTAGCGAAAAGGCATTCGCGGCCGGCGCGGACATCGGCATGATGGCGACCTACACCTTTATGGATGTGTACAAAGGTGACTACATCACGCGCAACTGGGAGATGATCCGCACGATCCGCAAGCCGATCATTGCGGCGGTCGCGGGCTTCGCGCTGGGTGGCGGCTGCGAGTTGGCCATGATGTGCGACATGATCTTCGCGGCCGACACGGCGAAGTTCGGCCAGCCCGAGATCAAGTTGGGCGTGATTCCGGGGGCGGGCGGCACGCAGCGTTTGCCGCGCGCGGTGTCCAAGGCGAAGGCGATGGATCTGTGCCTGACGGCTCGGATGATGGGGGCGGAGGAGGCTGAGCGCGCGGGTCTCGTGTCGCGCGTGATTCCGGCGGCGGATCTGCTGAACGAGACGCTTGCGGCGGCAGCAACCATCTGCGAGTTCTCCCTGCCGGCAGTGATGATGGCGAAGGAGTCGGTGAACCGCGCCTACGAAACCACGCTCGCGGAGGGGGTGCACTTCGAGCGTCGGATGTTCCACTCGCTCTTTGCGACGGAAGATCAGAAGGAAGGGATGGCGGCGTTCGTCGAGAAGCGCAAGCCCGCGTTCAAGAACAAGTAACGGGTTGCGGAATTCGATCGGCGGAATCGGCGGTCGAAATTATTTCGCGTCCCCCCTTGCGGGGCGTCGGCAGGGGCGTTAATATTCGCCCCCTTCGCAGTTCGATGTCTCTGACGTCGGTTCAGCGAAGGCCGCCGCGGAAACCGGCGGCACGCGAAGTCGGCGGCTTTTTTAAGCGGTAAGCGAAAAAAAGCAGTTGACGAAGCGGGAAAGAGTCTTCATAATCTCGTTTCTCTGCTGCTGACGCAGCAACGCAGAAAGA
>DATBXG010000476.1:0-5276 GCA_036514415.1 Paraburkholderia sp. | reverse complement strand
CTGCATAGTTCGGATGGAGGAGATCGGCGAAGGTCTTCGGTGCGGCCTTCGTGACTTCAGGATTGATCGCGAACGAGAAGTAGTTGTTCACGAAGGTGGCCCACGAACCATCCGTCGCCTTGGCGATCGCCGGCACGTTCTTGTAGTTCACGCTCGTGTACGGCTGCAGCAGACCGCTTTGCTGCGCCTGCTGGATGAACGGCGGCAGCGTGACGATCACGTCGGCCTTCGGCGAATCCTTTTCGACGTTGGCGCGGTTCACCACTTCGCCGCTGCCCGCCGTCACGATATTGACCTTCACGCCTTCCTTCTTCTCGAAGGCGGGCAGCACGTCCTTGTAGAGATTTTCGAGGCCATCGGCCGTGTAGAGCACGACGGCGTCGGCAGCGTGCGCGCTCATTGCTGCGCCCAGCAGCGCCGCGGCAGCCGCCATCGGCAGCAGCTTGCGTGCAAAACCCGCGCGATGGAATTTCGTGTGGTTCATGTCACTCTCCGAAGGCAAAAACCAGTTGCTCGGCGTTACCCGATGCGTTTGTGATTGAATGGATCGAACGATTCGAACTTCGGCGGACTGCGCCGCCTGCCATTGCCCGTCTGGATTGCTGGCGCGCCGCAGATTGCAGATTGTCTACAATCCGGCACTTCTCGCCTGAACCGGCCGCTGCTGCGGGGCACCGTGCTGCCGTCCGCTTCGCCCTGCCGGCCCGTCTGGACGGGCCCCGCAAGAATCACAGGTTTTGATGACACCGGCATGACGATTTTGGCGTTTGTCAAAAAATTCCACAATTCGCCAATATTCGACAAGCCACATACCCGCACGGATTCCGCTCCCGGCGCGCCGGCGGGAGGCTTGCAGACGGTTTGCGGAAAGCGCGGCGCGCGCGGCGCCGCAGCGAGTTTCAGGCGATGACGAGCTCGGGCCCGCGCGCCGTGATGGCGCGTGCGACGCTCTTCTCGGGCGCAAGCTCGGTGATGACGTAGCGCGCGTGCTCGAAGCCGTTGATGCGCACGGGCGTCACGCGCCCGAACTTCGAATGGTCGGCGACGACGATCGCGCAGGCCGTGGCCGCAAGCATGCGGCTGCGCACCTCGGCGACCATGCGCGAATAGTCGGTGAGCCAGCCGTCGGCGGTGATGCCGCCCGCCCCGACGAACGCGAAGTCGGCGTGGTACTGGGCGAGCTGCTGCACCGTGTCGAGGCCGAAGGTCGCCTCCTCGTGGTCGGACAGCTCGCCGCCCAGCAGCGTCACGCGGTTCTCGTTGCGGCGGCCGAGCAGAAGCGCGATGCGCCAGTCATTGGTATAGACCGTGAGCCGATGGCGGTCGGTGAGCGCACGCGCGAGTGCGTGCGTGGTGCTGCCCGAATCGATGATGACGGAGGCGCCATCGGGAACGAACTCTGCGGCGCGCTCGCCGATCGCGCGCTTGGCGCTCGCGTTGGCGGCCTCGCGCACGTCGAGATCGGGCTCGCGGCGGTCGCTGGAAAGCGCGCCGCCGTGCGTCGTGACGAGCAGTCCGCGCTCGGCGAGCGTATTGAGGTCGCGCCGGATCGTCTCGCGCGAGACGCGCAGCTCGCGCACGAGATCCGCCACTGAGAGCGCGCCAGTCCGGTTCACTTGCGAGAGGATGTATTGGTGACGTTGTTCTGCGAGCATCTCGGTGGGCGCGGGTCGTGCGTGGAAAACGCGGGCAATGACATGAATTCGGAAAAGCCGCCGTATTGTATTACGCACGCGCAGAACGAGCCCGCCCTGCCATCGCGCGCGCATCCCTGCTAATCTCGTGGGGACCGCGCGCTCACGCGACGCTCGCTTTGCCGACCCTCGAATTTCATGCGTTCACGACTTCGTCAACTGCGTCTGCTGTTTTGTGCACTGCGTTATGGCTTCAGGCTGATCTGGCTCGCCGCGCCCGAGCATCACAAGCTGCACTGGTTCGTCACGCTCGCCTCGAGCCTGCACGGCGACCCGCGCCTCGCCTCGCGTCTCCACGGTTCGCTGCCGCGTCTCGCGCCACTGGCCGCGGCGTTCGCACAAACGCTCGCCACGCGCCCCGAACTCGCAGGCGCGACGTTGCACGACGCAATCGATGCCATCGAACACTTCGAAGAACCCCTCGCCGGAGAAGCACTCGACGCCACGCTGCGCGCCGCGCTCGGCAAACCGCCCGAATCGGTGCTCACCTGGATCGCCCCTACGCCGGCCCACAACGGCTGGTGCGAGCAGACGCACATCGCGCGGCTCGCGCTGCCGGTGAACGGCCACCAGACGATCTCGCTGCGCGTGCGGCGCCCGGAGCAGGTCCAGGAAGTCGACGACGACGCCGCGCTCCTGTGCGCCGTGGCCCGCTGGATGGAGCGCTTTTCGCGCGCCGCGCGCAAGCTGCAGCTGCGGGCGCTCGCGCAGGCGCTGCGCGAAGACCTGCAGCGCCGCTTCGATCTGCGCGCCCAGGCCGCGAACCTGAGCCAGAGCGGCCACCAGCTCGGCGACGACCCGCGCATCGTCGTGCCCGACGTGATCTGGGACCTCTGCACTGCGCAGACGCTCGCCGTGCAGCACATCGACACCGTGCGCGCAACCGATATCGCCGGGCTCGCCGGGCATCACATCAACGTCACGCAGGTGGCGGCGCATCTGATCGAAGTGGTCACGCGCCAGGCATTCGAGCATGGCTTCTTTCATGCGGCGCTCGATTCCGGGCGCGTGGCCGTGAGCGTCGAGCCCGAGACGCGCGGCCGCCTCGTGTTCGCGGGCGCCGCGCTGATGACGAGCCTCTCGTCGCCCGAGCGCGAATTCTTCGTGCACGGCGCGACGGCATTGTTCGAGCAGGACTACGGACGGCTCGCGACACTGCATCACGTGGCGGGCCATGTGCCCACGCACGCGCGCACCGAACAGATCGAGGCCGAATTGCGCACGCGCAGCGAAGCGCATTTCGCGACTGACAACGACGAGCGCAGCGCAGGGGCGCTGTTCCATCATCTGCTGCATTCGGTGCAGCCTTTCGGGGGCGAAGTGTCGCCGCGCCTCGTGGCGGCGCAGCGTACGTTCGGCCAGGCGGAGGCGCTGGCGCGCTCGATTCATCCGGGCGTCGATGCCTGGGGCATTGCGCGGCACACGCTCGCCGACATCGCGCGGCGCGATCTCGGCCACCATGGATGGATCCGGCGGCTTTCGCAGGAGCTGCCTCACCTCGCGCAAATCGCGCCACGCGTGCCGCAGATGCTGTTCCGCTACTTCGAGCATCACGCGAAGCTCGGGCAAGGCCCTGCGGCAGGGCAAGCCTCACAGGCCGCCCTGCTCGATGCCTGGCGACGCGAGCATCGGCGCACGCGCGCGCTGCTGCTCGCTTGTGCGGTATGCGGCGGCCTGATTGGCGTGACGGCGGTGTTGTTTGGCGGCTAGGGCACTGCTCGTGTATTCGGCCGCGTGGTGTTTGCATTCGCGGGCGTGGGGCGGGTTTGGCAGTTAGTTGCATTCACACCGTTACGCAACGATCTTTCCGGCTGCGCCACGCGAGCCCGCAAGTGCAGTCCTGAACAAGACCGCAGGACACGCGGCGCGCGATACTCCGAGCCTTTCGCGTATCTCCGGGCGCAGCGTCAACGCGCGCCCTTTTCGACACCGATGCTCGCCACGCTCGCCCCCGCCCTTTTCGTCGCCCTTTGGTCGACCGGTTTCGTCGTCGCCCGGGCGATTGCACCCTACGCCGACCCCAACCTGTTCCTGCTCGCCCGTTTCGCCGGCACGGCCGCGCTGTTCGCGATCGTCGCGCTGGCCATGCGCGCGCCGTGGCCGCGCGGGCGCGCAATCGGCAAGCACCTCTTCGCCGGGGCGCTGCTTCAGGGTGTCTACCTGGGTGCGGGCTACTGGGCAGTCGCGCAAGGACTGAGCGCGGGCGTGATGGCGCTGCTCGGCGCGCTTCAGCCTTTGCTGACCGCCGCGATCGCAGCACGTCTGTTCGGCGAGCGCCTGCCGCCGCGGCGCTGGACGGGCATGTCGCTCGGACTCGCCGGCGTCGTGCTCGTGCTGAGCCCGAAGCTGTACGCCGCCGCGCACGCCGCAGGCGGCGCGATCGCGGACACCGCTGCCCGGCACGGTCACGCGAATCCGCTGCTCGTGGTGATCGTCGCGGTGGCGGCGGTCGGCTCGATCACGGCGGGCACGCTCTATCAGAAATCCTCGCTCGCGCAGGCCGATATTTGCAGCGCGAGCGCCGTGCAGAACGCCGGCGCGGCGATCGTCGCCGCTGCGCTCGCGCTCGGGCTCGGCGAGACGCGCTGGATCGCGTCGCCGACCTTGTGGTTCTCGCTGGCGTGGGGGATCGTCATGCTCTCGGGCGCAGGCGTGACCCTGCTCGTCTGGATGGTGCGCCATGGCGACGCCGCGCGCGCCACGGCGCTGCTCTTTCTCGCGCCGCCGCTCGCGGCGCTCGCAAGCTGGCTGTTGTTCGGCGAAACGCTCACGCCCACGCAGATGGCGGGCTTCGGCGTCGCGCTCGCGGGCGTGCTGATCGCGCGGCGCGCGTAGTGCCCGCGCATCCACCCATGCGCCGCTCGGGCGCGGCACACGGCGGCCGCGCCCGACGCCGGCTCATCGGCTCAATCCGCGGTGTCGGCGCCGGCCGGCACCTTCGCGCGCGCCTTGCCGCCGGGCGCGGGCGACCACGCGGGGCGCGTCTTGCGCTCCGAATCGATCACGACGATGAAGCGCCCCGCCCACGGCGTGATCTCGCGATCGGAGTGAAGCACCCACAGCGACTTGCCCGAGTCGACCAGCGCCTGGTATTCGGCGTCGATGATGCCGTAGTGGTCGATGAACGCATTGAGCGTCGCCGGAATCCGCACGCAGCCCTTCGAGTGGCGAATGCCGAGCAGCGGCTCGAGGCGATCGGGATCGGTGGCGTGCATCTGGAAGCGCATCTGCGAATAGCCGCCCTTGCCCCAGCCGCGCTCGCCGTCCACCCAGCCGAGGTCGTAGATGCGCATGTCGCGCCGGCCGTAGCCGCGTATGTTGTTCTGGTTCATGGTGCCTTCCGCGCGGAAGTCCATGTTCTGAGGCGTGTGCTCGAACACGCCGAGCGGCGTGAGGAAGTGGTCGAACTCGCCTGGACGGCCCGTCGCGACCGGCGAAGCGCCGATCATCAGCCACGGATCGTCAGGCAACGCGCGGAAATAAATGAAGAGCGCCTGCACGTTCGCGCTGCGATCGACGAGGATGACGAATTCGCCAGCCAGCTCGCCGAGGTCCTTCTCGTCGAGCGCGTCCTGCAGGCGC
>DATBXG010000475.1:0-6444 GCA_036514415.1 Paraburkholderia sp. | reverse complement strand
CTGCTCGCCATTCTCGCGCGGCTCATGTTGCCGCTCACCACGCTCGTTGCTGTGTTCATCTTCCTGCGCGGCCACAATCTGCCGGGCGGCGGCTTCATCGCCTCGCTCGTGATGTCGATCGCGCTCCTGCTGCAATACGTGGCGAGCGGCGTGCTGTGGACGGAGTCGCGCATTCGCATCAACTACCGAGCGCTCGCCGGCCTCGGCATTCTCATTGCAGCCGCAACGGGTACGGGCGCGATCGTGCTGGGCCAGCCCTTCCTCACGAGCGCGTTCGGCCATCTGCATGTGCCGCTGATCGGCGAAATCGAACTGAGCACGGCGCTGCTGTTCGACCTCGGCGCGCTCGGGGCCGTGGTCGGCACGACGCTCACGATCGTCTCGCACCTCGGCGTGCGCGACAAGGACATGCAACACGTGGAGAAAAGCTGATGGAAGCCGCCTTCGCCATAACGCTCGGCGTGCTCTGCGCGAGCGGCATCTACCTGCTGCTGTGCGCGCGCGTGCTGCCGGTGATACTCGGCATCACGCTGTTCTCGTATGCGATCAACCTGTTCCTGCTCGGCATGGGCCGGCTCGCCACCGGCAAGCCGCCCGTGATCGCGCCAGGTGCGCAATATGCCGACCCGGTGCCGCAGGCGCTCGTGCTCACCGCCATCGTGATCGGCTTTGCGATGACGGCCTTCACGGTCGTGCTCGCGCTGCGCGCGCTCGCGATCGACGGCACCGACCACGTGGATGGCGGCACCCCCCAACGAATCGGCATGGAGACGCGTGGCGAATGAACCACGCTCTGATCCTCCCGATCCTGATTCCGCTCTTCGCGGCCGGCGCGATCGTTGCGCTGCCGCTGCGCGCGAAGCGCTTGCAGCGTGCGATCAACGTGATCGCCACGCTCGCGCTGCTGCCGCTCGCGGTGGCGCTCGCCGAGCACGCGGCGCAAGGCGAAATTGCCAGCTATGCGCTCGGCGCGTGGCCGGCGCCATTCGGCATCGTGCTGCAGCTGGACCGGCTCGGCGCACTCATGCTCGTGCTGACCGCGCTGCTCGCGTGCTGCTGCCTGCTCGGCACCACGAGCGCCGACGCCCGGCGCGGGCGCTACTATCGCGCGCTCGTGCAGTTCGAGCTGATGGGGCTGAACGGCGCGTTTCTCGCGGGCGACCTCTTCAATCTGTTTGTGTTCTTCGAGTTGCTGCTGATCGCCTCCTACGCGCTGCTGCTGCACGGAGGCGGCCGCCGCCGCGTGCGCAACGGCCTGCATTACATGCTGCTGAACCTCGTGGGCTCGTCGTTCTTCCTGATCGCACTGGGCGTGCTGTACGGGCTCACGGGCACGCTCAACATGGCCGGGATGGGCGAGCGGCTCGCGCATCTGGACGCCGCCGCGCTGCCCCTCGCCCAGTTCGCGGGGGCGACGCTCATGCTTGTATTCGGCCTCAAGGCGGCCGTGTTCCCGATGTCGTTCTGGCTGCCGCAGGCGTATCGCAGCGCGATCGGGCCGGTGGCCGCGCTGTTCGCGATCATGACCAAGGTGGGCATCTACGCGATGCTGCGCTGCGACGCGCTCGTGTTCGGCGCGGGTTCGGGCGGCATGCTCGACGCGTTCATGCATGACTGGGCATGGTGGCTCGCGATTGCGACGATCGTCTATGGCGCGCTTGGCGCGCTTGCGGTGTCCAGCCTCAAGACGACGACGGGCTTTCTCGTGCTGGTCTCGGTCGGCCTGCTGATCGCCGCCGTCACGCTGCAAACCGTGCTCGCATGGAGCGCGCTGCTCTACTATCTCATCAGCACGACGCTATGCACGGGCGCGCTGTTCCTGCTCGCCGATACGCTGGAGTCCGAAGCAACCGAACCGGCCGCCGTGACTGCCACAAACGAAAGACGCGAGCCCGGATCGCTGGAATCGCTCGACGACGCCACCGCGCCCGCCATCACGCCCGATGCCGATAACGAGCCCCTTGCCACGCCCCCCAAAGCGGCGGACCCGGAGAAGCAGCCCGCGCCCTGGCCCTCGAACGCCGCCGGCGTGCTCTATCTCGCGGCTGCCGTAGGCGCGGTTGGCCTGCCGCCGCTTTCGGGCTTTCTAGGCAAGGCCATGGTGCTCGCCGCCACACCGCTTTCGCAGGCCGTCGTGCTCTGGCCCGCCGTGCTGCTCTCGGGCCTGCTTTCGATCGTCGCGCTGAGTCGAACCGGCACGCGCCTCTTGTGGGCGGTTCCCGCCTCGCGCGCTTACACAGGAGTACCGGTCGCCGCGCCGCGCGGCAGCCGCGCAAAACTCGCCGCGTGCGCGCTGCTGCTCGCGGGCGTGGTGGCCGCAACGGTCCTCGCGGGCCCGCTCAAGCGCTATCTCGACGCCACCGCCGCGCAACTGCTCGACCGCGAAGCCTACGTCCAGGCGATCCTGCCCGCACAGGCGCCGCAAACATCCCCGGGCGGAGGAAGCTGAGATGCTCAAGAGGCTCTTTCCGCACCCCTGGCTCACGATCGTGCTGCTCGTCTGCTGGGTGTTGCTGATGAACGATGTTTCACTGGGCAACGTCCTGCTCGGCCTCGTGCTCGGCACCGCAATCGCCTTCTGCGTGGGCGAAGGCCTGTGGCTCACGCCCGTGCACTTCGGCAAACCGTGGCTGCTCGTGCGGCTCCTCGGGCACGTGCTCCATGACATCCTCGTGGCGAATCTCGAGGTCGCGCTGCTCGTGCTCGGACCGATGAAGCGCCTGCGCCCCGCGTTCATCGAAGTGCCGCTCGACAGCACCCACGAAATCGCGCTCTCGGCGCTCATCAGCATCGTCTCGCTGAGCCCCGGCACGCTGTGCGCCGAACTCTCCGACGACCGCACGCGCCTCGTCGTGCACGTGCTCGACCTCGAAGACGAAGCCGCGCTCATCGCCTTGATCAAGTCCCGTTACGAAGCCCCGCTCATGGAGATCTTCGCATGCTAGCCATCGTCATTCCGGTGTCGTTCGCGATCCTCGGGCTCGCCTTCCTGCTCACGCTCGTGCGCCTCGTGCGCGGGCCGTCGCTGCCCGACCGGCTCGCCGCGCTCGACACGCTCAACATCAACGCGATCGCGCTGATCGTCGTTTACGGCATCATGCTGCGTTCGACGGTCTTCTTCGAGATCGCGCTGCTCATCGCGGTGATGGGCTTCGTCGCGACCGTCGCGTTCACGAAGTACCTGCAGCGCGGCGACATCATCGAACTGAACTAGCAGGAGCGGGTCATGCAAACCCTCATCGAAGCGATCGTCTGCGCCCTGCTTCTGGTGGGCAGCGCGTTCACGCTGATCGGCGCGATCGGCCTCGTACGCCTGCCCGACTTCTATATGCGCCTGCACGGCCCGACCAAGTCGACCACGCTCGGCGTGGGCGGCGTCGTGCTCGCTTCCGTGGTCTACTTCAGCGCGCACAACAATTTCGCCAGCCTGCACGAAGTGCTGATCCCGGCGTTCCTGTTTCTCACCGCGCCCATCAGCGCGCATATGCTCACGAAGGCCGGCATCCAGCAACGTGTTGCAGTTTCGTCCGTCACGCGCGGACGACCACCCGTCACCGGCGCCAGTGCAGGCGGCGAACGCGCGCAAGACGCCAACCCGGACGACGAGCCTGCGCGCGAGGCTTGACGCCCCTCACGCGGCCGCGCCGCGCCCGGTCTTGCGGGCCTCGCCCAGCACGTAGTCGATGAAGGTGGACGCCGCGCGCGTGTGGTGGCGGTTCGGCATGTAGAGCATGTACATGTGCGTGCCGAAGATGCTCAGACGCCACGCATCGAGCGACGTGACGGCGGCGCCCAGGCGGATGTCGTCATGCATCACGTAGTCGGGCACGATGCCCACACCGAGCCCGGCGAGTATCGACTGGCGCAGAAATAGAAAGTTTTCCGAAATGATCGAGGGCTCGAGCAGCACCTCGTGGCGGTCCTCGTTCAGATAGCCAGCAAGGCGCAATTGCCGCCCCACCACCGTTGCCGTGATGACGGGCGCGCGCGCCAGATCTTCCAGGGTTTGCGGCATGCCGTGCCGCTCGGCCCACTCCGTGCACGCGCACGCGACGTACTTCACCGGCCCCATGTCGCGTGCCACGAGATTCTGCGGCGGCTCGTGCATCACGCGCACGGCGATATCCACTTCGTCGCGCAGCAGGTCTTCCACGCGATTTTCGAACATCACGTCGAGCACGATGCCAGGATACATGCGCTTGAACTGGATGAGCCAGTCCGACATGACGAGCTGCCCGTAGCCGCTCGGCACCGAAAGCCGCACGCGCCCCTGCAGGCTCTGGCCCAGCGTGGAAACCGACTCGCGCGCCGCGAGCAGCGCGTTCTGGATGGCGCGGCCATGCTCGTAGAGCTTCAGACCGATTTCGGTCGGCTCGACGCGGCGCGTCGTGCGGCGCACGAGCTGCAAGCCGATCGACTTTTCGAGGTGATTGAGGTGATAGCTCACGTTCGCGCGGCTCATCTTGAGCCGGCGCGCGGCCTCGCTCAGGTTGCCCGCGTCGAGGATCTCGACGAGCAGGGTCAGCGCATTGACGTCCATGGCACGGTTCACTGTCAAAAATACTTTGACAGTCTGTCAACGAGCCATGGGATTGTCAATTGCCCCTGACGCGCCGAGAATCGACGCGAACATAGAACACCTGCCGCCTGACGCAGGTCCGGCCCTCATTCTGGAGACAGCATCCCCATGGCATCCGATCCCGTGAACGCCTCCCCCGTCACCCACGAACTGCGCGGCAAGGTGCTGCTCGTCACCGTCGACAATCCGCCCGTCAATGCGCTGGGCGTGGACGTGCGCCGCGGCCTCGCCGCCGCGATCGAGCACGCCGAGGCGAACGACGCCGTGCAGGCGGTGCTGATCGTCGGCGCGGGGCGCAATTTCATCGCCGGCGCGGACATTCGCGAGTTCGGCAAGCCGCCGCAGCCGCCCGCGCTGCCCGACGTGTGCAACCGCATCGAGGCGTGCCACAAACCCGTGATCGCCGCCATTCACGGCGCGGCGCTCGGCGGCGGCCTCGAAGTGGCGCTCGCGGCGCACTATCGGCTCGCCGTGGCGGGCGCGAAGCTCGGTCTGCCGGAAGTGCAGCTGGGCCTGCTGCCCGGCGCAGGCGGCACGCAGCGCACGCCGCGCCTGATCGGCGCCGAAGCCGCGCTCTCGCTCATCCTGAGCGGACGCCACGCAAGCGCGCAGGAAGCGCTCAAGCTCGGCCTCGTCGATCGTGTGGGCGCGAGCGACGACGTTCTCGCCGAAGGCCTCGCCTACGCGCAGGAACTGCTCGCGGGCCACGCACACGTGCGCCGCACGCGCGACGCCCAGGCACTCGCGGACCGCGCAGCCGCACAAGCCGCCATCGACGCCGCGCGCGCCGACACCGCGAAGAAGTCGCGCGGCCTCTTCTCGCCGCTGAAGATCGTCGATTGCGTGCAGGCCGCGCTCGATCTTTCGTTCGACGAAGGCCTGCGCTTCGAGCGCAAGCAATTCCTCGAATGCCTCGACAGCCCGCAGCGCGCGGGCCTCGTGCACGCATTCTTCGCTGAGCGCGAAGTGCAGAAAGCCCCTGAAACCAAGAGTGCGAAGCCGCGCGCCATCGATACCGTGGGCGTGATCGGCGGCGGCACGATGGGCGCGGGCATTGCCGTGGCCGTGCTCGACGCGGGCCTGCCCGTGACGATGATCGAGCGCGACGACGCCGCGCTCGCTCGCGGCCGCGCGCATGTGGAAAAAGTCTACGACGGCCTCATCGCGAAGGGCCGCATGAAGCCCGAGGCGAAAGAACAGATTCTCGCGCGCTTCAATGGCAGCACCACGTATGACGCCCTCGCGAACGTCGATCTCGTGATCGAAGCCGTGTTCGAGGACATGGCCGTGAAGCAGGCCGTGTTCGCCGAACTCGAGCGCGTGTGCAAGCCCGGCGCCGTGCTCGCGACCAACACCTCGTATCTCGACATCGACGCCATTGCGGGCAGCATCGAGCGGGCGCAGGACGTGGTGGGCCTGCACTTCTTCTCGCCCGCCAACATCATGAAGCTCCTTGAGATCGTGGTGCCGAAGCAGGTGAGCGCCGACGTCGTGGCCACCGCGTTCGAGCTGGCGAAGAAGCTGCGCAAGGTGCCCGTGCGCGCGGGCGTGTGCGACGGCTTCATCGGCAACCGCATTCTCGCGGTGTTTCGCACGGCGGCCGATCACATGATGGAAGACGGCGCTTCGCCGTATCAGATCGACAAGGCCGTGCGCGAATTCGGCTTCCCGATGGGCCCGTACCAGGTGGTCGATCTCGCGGGCGGCGACATCGGCTGGGCCACGCGCAAACGCCGTGCGGCGATGCGCGATCCCAACGCGCGCTACGTGCAGATTCCCGACCGCCTGTGCGAGCGCGGCTGGTTCGGCCAGAAGAGCGGGCGCGGCTTCTACCTGTATCCGGACGGCGCGCGCGTCGGCACGCC
>DATBXG010000474.1:0-3164 GCA_036514415.1 Paraburkholderia sp. | reverse complement strand
CCATCTGCGCGATCTTCGTATGCAGCCAGCGCTCGACCGAGGGAAACACGAACTTGCTGACGTCGCCGCCCAGCAAGGCGATCTCGCGCACGATGCTGCCCGAGATGAACTGGTACTGGTCGGACGGGGTCAGGAACATGGTTTCGACGTCCGGCAGCAGATAGCGGTTCATGCCGGCCATCTGGAACTCGTATTCGAAGTCGGATACCGCGCGCAGGCCACGCACGATGACCCGCGCGTTGTTGGTGCGCACAAAATCCTTCAGGAGACCGGTAAAGCCCATCACCTTCACGTTCGGGTAATGGCCGAGCACCTCGTTCGCAATCTTCAGACGTTCTTCGAGCGAGAAGAACGGCTTTTTCGCGCGGCTGTCGGCGACACCGACGACCAGCGTGTCAAAAATGCTCGACGCGCGCCGCACGAGATCCTCGTGACCGCGGGTGAGCGGGTCGAAGGTACCGGGGTACACGGCGACTACCATGAGGCTTCTCCTCTCAACAGAAATGGGGCGCAATACTGTGCCGTGGCGACGCATGCGCACGTGCGTGCGTGACGGCCAAGCCGTCCGCCGCTTCTTATCGAACGCGCATTATTCCTCATTTTCGCGCTGCAGCAAATGATAGTGAACCGCACCGGCCTTGCCCTGGCGCACCACGGCCCAACCCGCCAGCGCGGGCTGCGCGGCCGGGTCGATCGGCTCGCCCGACTCCACGTAGAGCCAGCCATCCGCGGCGACCAGCGGCGCAGCCAGTTCGAGCGAGCGATCGAGCAGCGCGGTGTCGCCAAACGGCGGATCGAGGAACACGACATCGAACGAGCCCGGCGCGAGATTGGCCGCGAGGCGCAGGGCGTCGGCCTCCGCGATCTCGATCATGCGCGCACCCAGGCGCGCCTGGTTCGCTCGCAGTTGCGCGGCCGCGCGTGCACTGCGCTCCACCATCACGACGCGCGCCGCGCCGCGCGAGGCCGCTTCGAAGCCAAGCCCGCCGCTGCCCGCGAAGAGATCGAGGCAGCGCAAGCCGTCAAGACGCTGACCGAGCCAGTTGAAGACCGTTTCGCGCACGCGGTCGGGCGTCGGGCGTAGACCGTCGAGATCGAGCACCGGCAGCGGCGTGCGCTTCCAGTCGCCGCCGATGATGCGGATCGTGTGTGCGCCGCCTCCACCGCCGCTACGTGCGCGTGGATCGGACTGATGGGAGCGGGCGCCTTGGCCACGTGGAGAAGAGGAACGGGTCATGCGTTGGGTCGTACGGCTGCGTTTTGCTGCTGCGTTTTACTGCATCTCACCGCGGGCAGGTCGGCCTGCCGGCGGCACTTGACTGCGAGGGCCGGGCGCAACGCTTTCGCATCGCACCCTCCAATGCGCGCACGTTACCACAGGGGCGCACGCGTGCCGCACGGGCGCCGCAACGACGCCGCAGCGACTCCTGCCAATGCGCCTGATAAAATGCCGTGTTTTCCGCGCGTTACCTCCTCCCATGCCGTCGCTGACCGCCCTCGGTCCGACCCGCAACGCGCCTGACCCACCCCAGACCATGTTCAGTTTCTTCAAACGATTCCGCGGCTCGAAGGACGCCGAAAACGCGCCGGCCGATGCCGCCGACGTCGCCGAAGCCACCGATGCGCCCGAGGCGCAGGCCGATGCCGTCGAAGCGCCGGCCTCCGAGACACGCGAGGCGCCGTCCTTTCCACCGGCCGTGACCGCACCGCCCGCTGGCGCCCCGGCAAAGCCGATCGAGCCGCCGCAAGCCACCAGCGCCGACGCCGACGAACCCGAAGCGGTCGAGATCGTCCCGCCGCCCGCGCCCGAGCCCGCCGCAAAGCAATCGTGGCTCACGCGCCTGAAGTCGGGCCTGTCGAAAACGAGCTCGAATATCCAGAGCATCTTCGTCAACGCGAAGATCGACGACGATCTCTACGAAGAGCTCGAAACCGCGCTGCTGATGTCGGACGCGGGCGTCGACGCCACCGAATATCTGCTCGAACAGCTGCGCCAGAAAGTGCGCGCCGAGCGGCTGACCGACGGGCAGCAGGTGAAGAACGCCCTGCGCGAACTGCTCATCGGTCTGCTCACGCCGCTCGAGAAGTCGTTGATGCTCGGCCGCGCGCAGCCGCTCGTGATGATGATCGCGGGCGTGAACGGCGCGGGCAAGACCACGAGCATCGGCAAGCTCGCCAAGCATCTGCAGCGCTTCGACCAGAGCGTGCTGCTCGCCGCCGGCGACACCTTCCGCGCCGCCGCGCGCGAACAGCTCGCCATCTGGGGCGAGCGCAACAACGTGACGGTCGTGCAGCAGGAAAGCGGCGACCCGGCCGCGGTGATCTTCGACGCCGTGAGTGCCGCGCGCGCACGCCGCATCGACGTGGTGATGGCCGACACCGCAGGTCGCCTGCCCACGCAATTGCACCTGATGGACGAGCTGAAGAAGGTCAAGCGCGTGATCGGCAAGGCGTTCGACGGCGCGCCGCACGAGGTGCTGCTCGTGATCGACGCGAACACGGGTCAGAACGCGCTCGCGCAGGTCAAGGCCTTCGACGACGCGCTCGGCCTCACGGGCCTCATCGTCACGAAGCTCGACGGCACGGCCAAGGGCGGCATTCTCGCCGCGATCGCGCGGCAACGTCCGGTGCCCGTGTACTTCATCGGCGTGGGCGAAAAGGTCGAAGACCTGCAGCCGTTCGTGGCCGAAGAGTTCGCCGACGCGCTGCTTGGCGGCTAAAGGCGCGCTTTTAACCGGCTTTAGATGCACAAAGGGCGTCGTTCTCGCGAGCGACGCCCTTTTTTCATGCGCATTGAGCGCGCCCGACGCTTACTCCGTATCCGGCTGCACACCCGGCTCGGCGCGCGCGAACGCATCGAGCGTGAGCGCGTAGTCGTTGATGCGCTGAATGGTCGGATAACGCGTCGTGTCGATCTTGAAGCGGTTCGCGTTGTAGACCTGCGGCACGAGGCAAAGGTCGGCGATGGTCGGTGTATCGCCATAACAGAGCTTGCCGGTGCGCGGATCGCCGGCGAGGCGCGCTTCCAGCGTCGCAAAGCCCGACTCGATCCAGTGGCGGTACCACGCGTCTTTCGTCGCGTCGTCCGCGCCAACGGTGTGCTTGAGGTACTTGAGCACACGCAGGTTGTTCACCGGATGAATCTCGCACGCCACCTGCAACGC
>DATBXG010000473.1:0-3563 GCA_036514415.1 Paraburkholderia sp. | reverse complement strand
CCACGCCGGCAGCGCGGCATGCGCGGCGGCGATGGCGCGCAGCGCCTCGTCGGCGCCGAAGTCGGGCACTTGAGCGATCTC
Organism: Paraburkholderia sp.; assembly: GCA_036514415.1. Taxonomy (GTDB): domain Bacteria; phylum Pseudomonadota; class Gammaproteobacteria; order Burkholderiales; family Burkholderiaceae; genus Paraburkholderia. Next base: position 3,482 of record DATBXG010000473.1, on the reverse strand, counting down.
GGCATTGTCGGCGGGGTCGAGCACGGCGAACGTGGCCGCGCCGCCACTCCACTCGCCGTCGATGTACGCGCGTGTCTTGAAGAGGGCGGGATCGTTCAGTTGCGTCAGGCGCTCCGATGCGGACAACATCATCTTCGTGTCTCCTCAGGTTCACTGGCGTCGCGGCTCATGGCGGGCACGCAGCGCGTCGGGGCACTAGCTGCGGCTAAAGCCCAACTCGTCGTAGAGACGGTCGACGCGTGTTTTCACGGCCGCGTCCATCTCGATTGCGCGGCCCCATTCGCGGTCCGTTTCGCCGGGCCACTTGTTGGTCGCGTCGAGCCCCATCTTCGAACCGAGGCCCGCTACCGGCGAGGCGAAATCGAGATAGTCGATCGGCGTGTTCTCGACGAGCACCGTGTCGCGCGCCGGATCGATACGCGTGGTGATCGCCCAGATCACCTCCTTCCAGTCGCGGATGTCCACATCATCGTCGACCACGACAATGAACTTTGTATACATGAACTGGCGCAAGAAGCTCCATACCCCGAACATCACGCGTTTTGCGTGCCCGGGGTAGCTCTTCTTCATCTGCACGATCGCCATGCGGTAGCTGCATCCCTCGGGCGGCAAGTAGAAGTCGGTGATTTCGGGAAACTGCTTCTGCAAGAGCGGCACGAACACTTCGTTCAGCGCCACGCCGAGCACCGCGGGCTCGTCTGGCGGCTTGCCCGTGTACGTCGAATGGTAGATCGCGTCGCGGCGCATGGTGATGCGCTCGACCGTGAACACGGGGAACCATTCCTGTTCGTTGTAGTAGCCCGTGTGGTCGCCGTAGGGGCCTTCGAGTGCGTGCTCGTACGCGGCGCTCGCGCCTCTGGCGGGGCGCGGCGGCGCAGCGACGGGCGCCGGGCCGGGGTCGCCCGCCTGCGGGTAGATGAACCCCTCGAGCACGATTTCCGCGCGCGCGGGCACCTGGAGCGTGTCGACGCCAGGTGTCAGGCATTTCGCCAGCTCCGTGCGGGCACCGCGCAACAGGCCCGCGAACTGGTATTCGGAGAGCGTGTCGGGTACGGGCGTGACGGCGCCGAGGATCGTCGCCGGGTCGGCGCCGAGCACGACCGCCACGGGATAAGGCTTGCCGGGGTGCTTCAGCGCGAATTCGCGGAAGTCGAGCGCGCCGCCCCGATGCGCGAGCCAGCGCATGATGAGCTTGTTGCGGCCAATGAGCTGCTGGCGGTAGATGCCGAGATTCTGGCGTGTCTTGTTAGGGCCGCGCGTGACGGTCAGGCCCCAGGTGACGAGCGGGCCGGCGTCGCCGGGCCAGCAGGTCTGGATGGGCAGTTTCGCGAGATCGACGTCGTCGCCTTCCCAGACGATCTCCTGGCAGGGCGGCGCGCTCACGGTCTTCGGCGCCATGTCCCAGACGGCCTTGGCGAGCGTGAGGAGTTTGCCCGCATCCTTCAGGCCGCGCGGCGGCTCGGGCTCCTTCAGCGCGGAGAGGAGGCGCCCGACGTCGCGTAGCGACTCGAGCGCGGCGCCGTCGCCGTCCTTGCCGCTATCGGGCGTGTCGATGCCCATGCCGAGCGCGACGCGCCGGGGCGTGCCAAACAGATTGCCGAGCACGGGGAACGCGTGGGTCGAACGGTTCTCAAAGAGGAGGGCCGGACCGCCGGCGCGCAGAACGCGGTCGCACAGCTCGGTCATTTCCAGCACCGGGGAGACAGCTTGCGGGACGCGGCGCAATTCGCCGAGCGTCTCCAGGCGACCAACGAAGTCGCGCAGGTCTTTGTATTTCATCGGGAGCCAGTTGTGGACAACTCGGTGGGCAACTCGGTGGACAACTCGTCAGGCAGTCCGGCAGATCCGCTCGCGCGGCCAATTCAGGGGCCATATCGTGTGGCTGCCTGGTCCGCGACCGGCCCAGGAAGCCGGCCGTAACAGGTCGTTACGATTGTCGATTTTACCTGTGTTGGCTGACGCACGCTGGTAGTCAACCCGCATAGCAAGGCGCAGACGCGCTTGGCGCGCGGTTTCCGACGGATTGAACGGTGTTTATCATTACAATTAGTTATAGGTTTGACATTCTATAGTATTGACGATCTATAACAGGCTGCTAGAATCCGTCCACACTGGTTGCAGGGTTTGAAATTTTTAGCCACCTTCCCGGTCCTTCAGACGCAACGCGTCGCCGTTTTGCCGAACCCCTGCACGGCTTGCATACGGTCTAGATTGGTTGTCCTCGTCAGCGCCTCTTCGCGCTGGCTTTTCGCGTGAGAACTCCCGGTGCGCGCACATTGCGTGCCTGGTTGTCCAGGAGGAGTTCCACCCACGGCGAACTTGCCGTTTTCCCGACGCCGCTGCCGCACCAGCCAGGGCGCGCGGTGTCTTGATCCTGCGATTGGCCGTCTGCTTCGTGCCGACCCCTCCCGCCGGATCATGCAACATGGGAGATCTGTAGATGAATACCTGGTTATCGTGGTGGCGCGCCGATGAGCGTGTAGCTCTTGGCCTCCGTGCGCTGCTACGTCGTGGCACCCGCCTGAGCCATCACCTGTTCAGCATTGTTGGCGGTTGTGCCGTTCTGCTCGCGCTTGCCCTCTGGCTGCTGCCCACGTGGCGCGGCACGCTGGCCGCGCGCCTGATGCCTTTCGTCTCGGCGGCCGTACAGGCCGGTCCGGCGCGTCTGCTGCAAGGCAACCCGCTGCCCTCGTTCGCGCCCCCTGGCGTGACGACCAACGACGACAACGCCGATGGCGCGATGCTGCCCACGGCGCTCGCGCCCGACGCGGGCAATCTGCCCAATGCAGTCCATGCGGCGGCGGTCAATGCCGTCGCGGCGGCCAATGCGGGCGTTTCGCCCGCGGGCTCCGACGGCACCGTCGCGAAGGTCGCGACCTCGGTGTCGAATGGCGGCATCGCCACGCTCGACGCCGTCACGCTCAACGGCCTCGATCCGCGCACGCTGCCTAGCGTGGGTTCGCTCGCGCGCATGATTGCGCCCCAGCGCATCACGCCCGACGCCCGCGACGACCGCGTGCTCGTCTCGGCGCGCGAGCAGGCGCTCGTCGCCACGTATCTGGCGCGCCGCTACCGCGTGGCGCAGGAGCCGGTCGGCGAGCTCGTGAAGGCGGCGTTCGACACCGGCCGTGAAGTAGGGATCGATCCGCTGCTGATCCTCTCGGTGATGGCGATCGAATCGGGCTTCAACCCGTACGCCGAAAGCGGTGTGGGTGCCAAGGGCCTCATGCAGGTCATGTCGAAGGTCCACTCGGACAAGTTCCAGTACTTCGGCGGACAGCGTGCGGCGCTTGATCCGCTCGCGAACATCAAGGTTGGCGCCCTGGTGCTCAAGGATTGCATCGCGCGCGGCGGCTCGCTGCCGGGCGGCCTGCGCCTGTACGTCGGTTCGACTTCGCCGGACGACGGCGGCTACGGCGCCAAGGTGATGGCCGAGCGCGGGCGTCTGCGCGACGTCGCACGCGGCCGCAATGTGCCGATCA
>DATBXG010000472.1:0-7571 GCA_036514415.1 Paraburkholderia sp. | reverse complement strand
GCGTCGGCCTGCCGCTCGCCGATTTCGCCAACAGCAACTGGCACATGTTCCAGATCACGCTGCCGCTGGAGAAACTCGCCATCGACCGCGCCGGCTTCATGGGCGAGCTCAAGGAACGCGGCATCGGCTCGGGCGTGCACTACCCGGCCATCCACCTTTTCACGCTCTACCGCGAGCGTGGTTTCAAGGCGGGCATGTTCCCGCACGCGGAGCGCTTCGGTGCGAGCACGGTCACGTTGCCGCTTTTCACGCAGATGACCGAAGCCGACGTGGCGCGCGTGTGCCACGCGGTGAACGAGATTTGCACGAAGTTTGCGAAGTAAGCAGTAGAAGAAGTCGGCTGGGAAGCAACAGGGGAAACGCAGACCGACGGCGCAGCACTTGCGCCGCCAGACTGCGCACGCGGTAAACCGAAGCATCAAATAACGGAATCGACGCACACATGAGTCAAACGGAACAAGGCACCTTGACCCCGGACACGCCGGAAGTCTCGGTCATCATTCCGGTCTACAACGAGGAAGCTGGCCTTCCCGCGCTGTTCGCGCGCCTGTACCCGGCGCTCGACAAGCTTGGCACCTCGTACGAAGTGATCTTCATCAACGACGGCAGCCGCGACCGCTCGGCCGCGATGCTCGCCGAGCAGTTCCGCGCGCGCCCCGACAGCACGCGCGCGATCCTGCTCAACGGCAACTACGGGCAGCACATGGCGATTCTCGCGGGCTTCGAGCAGGCGCGCGGCGAGATCGTCATCACGCTCGACGCCGACCTGCAAAATCCGCCCGAGGAGATCGGCAAGCTCGTCGAGAAGATGCGCGAAGGCTACGACTACGTCGGCACCATCCGCATCCAACGCCAGGACAGCTTGTGGCGGCGCAAGGCCTCGCAGATGATGAACCGTCTGCGCGAGCGCATCACGCGCATCAAGATGACCGACCAGGGCTGCATGCTGCGCGCGTACAACCGCCGCATCATCGACACGATCAACCGCTGCGGCGAAATCAACACCTTCATCCCCGCGCTCGCCTACACGTTCTCGCAGAACCCGGTCGAGGTCGAGGTGGCGCACGAGGAGCGCTTCGCGGGCGAGTCGAAGTATTCGCTCTATAGCCTGATCCGCCTGAACTTCGACCTCGTGACGGGTTTCTCCGTCGTGCCGCTGCAGTGGCTCTCGTTCATCGGCGTGATCCTGTCGCTCGGCTCGGCCGGCCTCTTCGTGCTGCTGCTGATTCGCCGCTTCATCATCGGCGCGGAAGTGCAAGGCGTGTTCACGCTCTTCGCCATCACGTTCTTCCTGCTCGGCGTGATCATCTTCGCGCTCGGTCTGCTCGGCGAGTACATCGGCCGTATCTACCAGCAGGTGCGCGCGCGACCGCGCTATCTCATCCAGACGATTCTCGAGGAGCGCAACGGCCGCGCCGTCGCCGACGCGCCGCGCCAGGACGTTATGCAGGCCGCCGCGTTCGCGCAACCGGCGAATGTCGGGACGAACCCGGCCACTGCCAATCCGGCCAACGAAGGAGCCCGCCAATGAAGCCGCGCGCCGTCGTCTTCGCGTATCACAACGTGGGCGTGCGCTGCCTGCAGGTGCTGCTCGCGGGCGGCGTCGACGTCGCGCTCGTCGTCACGCATGAGGACAGCCCGACCGAGAACATCTGGTTCGGCAGCGTGAAGTCGGTGGCCGAGGAGCATGGCGTCGAGGTCGTGACACCCGCCGACCCGAAGAGCGCCGAGCTGCGCGCGGCCGTTTCCGCAGCGCGCCCGGACTTCATCTTCTCGTTCTACTACCGGCACATGCTGCCTGTGGACCTGCTCGCGCTCGCGGGGCGCGGCGCGTACAACATGCACGGCTCGCTCCTGCCGATGTACCGCGGGCGCGTACCCACGAACTGGGCCGTGCTCAACGGCGAGACCGAAACCGGCGCCACGCTGCACGAAATGGCCGCGAAGCCCGATGCGGGCGCCATCGTCGCGCAAACGCCCGTGCCGATCCTCCCCGACGATACCGCCGCACAGGTGTTCGACAAGGTGACGGTGGCCGCCGAGCAGACGCTCTGGCGCGTGCTGCCCGCGCTGATCGCGGGCGAAGCGCCGCATCTGCCGAACGATCTCACCAAGGGCAGCTACTACGGCGGACGCAAGCCGGAGGACGGCCGCATCGACTTCGGCCAGAGCGCGCAACAGGTGTACAACCTGATCCGCGCGGTCGCGCCGCCCTATCCTGGCGCGTTCACCGACGTCGGCAACGCGCGTTTCGTGATTGCCCGCGCGCGCCTCGTGCGCCCCGGCTCGCAAGATGCCGAAAGAGTCCGCCCCCTCGCCGGATTGCCCGTCGGCATCCACGTAAGCGATAATGCGTTTTTCGCCGTCTGCGGCGACGGCCGCGCCATCGCGATCCACGAACTGCGGCATGCGCCGAGCCTGCAACCTGGCGGTCAAGAGACCGTCATCAGCCCCGCCGCGTTCTCCGAACTCATTTCATCTGTCCCCCGTCCATGACCAAAAAAGTTCTGATCCTGGGTGTGAACGGCTTTATCGGCCACCACCTCTCCAAGCGCATCCTCGAAACCACGAACTGGGAAGTGTTCGGCATGGACATGCAGACGGATCGCCTCGGCGACCTCGTCAAGCATGAGCGGATGCACTTCTTCGAAGGCGACATCACGATCAACAAGGAGTGGGTCGAGTACCACGTCAAGAAGTGCGACGTGATCCTGCCGCTCGTCGCCATCGCCACGCCGGCGACCTACGTGCAGCAACCGCTGCGCGTGTTCGAACTCGACTTCGAGGCGAACCTGCCCATCGTGCGTTCGGCCGTGAAGTACCGCAAGCACCTCGTCTTCCCGTCGACCTCCGAGGTCTACGGCATGTGCAGCGACGAGCAGTTCGACCCGGACGCCTCGGCCCTCACCTACGGCCCGATCAACAAGCCGCGCTGGATCTACGCGTGCTCGAAGCAGCTCATGGACCGCGTGATCTGGGGCTACGGCATGGAAGGCCTGAACTTCACGCTGTTCCGTCCGTTCAACTGGATCGGCCCGGGCCTCGACTCGATCTACACGCCGAAGGAAGGTTCGTCGCGCGTCGTGACGCAGTTCCTCGGCCACATCGTGCGCGGCGAGAACATCAGCCTCGTGGATGGCGGCGCGCAAAAGCGCGCGTTCACCGACATCGACGACGGCATCGAAGCGCTCATGAAGATCATCGAGAACAAGGACGGCGTCGCCACGGGCAAGATCTACAACATCGGCAACCCGACCAACAACTTCTCGGTGCGCGAACTCGCGCACAAGATGCTCGCGCTCGCCGCCGAGTTCCCCGAGTACGCCGAGTCGGCCAGGAAGGTACAGCTCGTCGAAACGTCGTCGGGCGCGTACTACGGCGCGGGCTATCAGGACGTGCAGAACCGCGTGCCGAAGATCGACAACACGAAGCAGGAGCTCGGCTGGGCGCCGAAGTCGACCTTCGACGAAGCGCTGCGCAAGATCTTCGAAGCGTACCGTGGCCATGTGGCCGAAGCGCGTGCGCTCGTCGAGCAAAACTAAGCCTCAGACACAGGTCCTCGCCACTTGGCCCGCATCGTCCTGAAAATCGACGTCGACACGCTGCGCGGCACGCGCGAAGGCGTGCCGAACCTCGCGCGCATCTTCGACCGCTACAAGGCGCGCGCCACGTTCCTGTTCAGCCTCGGCCCCGATCACACGGGCTGGGCGCTGCGCCGCGTCTTCCGGCCGGGCTTTCTCAAGAAGGTCTCGCGCACGTCCGTGGTCGAGCACTACGGCGTGAAGCAGCTGATGTACGGCGTGCTGCTGCCGGGCCCCGACATCGGCGTGGAAGCGGCTGCGCAAATGCGCGCGATTCACGAAGCCGGCTTCGAGTGCGGCATCCATACGTGGGATCACGTGTACTGGCAGGACAACGTGCGCAAGCGTGACGCGCAATGGACCGCGCGCCAGATGCAGAAGAGCCACGACCGCTTTACGCGGATCTTCGGCACGCCGCCCGTCACGCATGGCGCGGCAGGCTGGCAGATGAACGAGGCCGCCTTCGAGCAGATTGACGCCTGGGGCATGAAGTACGCTTCCGACGGGCGCGGGCACTCGCCCTATCGCCCCGTGGTGGCGGGCCGCACGCTGAACCACGTGCAAATGCCCACCACCTTGCCCACCCTCGACGAAGTGCTCGGCGTGGACGGCGTCGATACCGACACGGTCGCGGCGTGGATGCTCAAGCGCACGGAGAACAATCCGCACGACCAGGTCTTCACGCTGCATGCCGAACTCGAAGGCCAGAAGCTCGCGGGCGTGTTCGAGCAACTGCTGGCCGGCTGGCGCGCGCAAGGCCACACGTTTGCCACGATGGGCGACTACCATGCGACGCTGGACCCGGATTCGCTGCCATCGTACCCTGTCACCTGGGGCGAAATCGCCGGCCGCTCAGGCCAGCTGATCATTCAGCCCGACTGAATCCGCCGCCCGCGCGGCGCGGGGCGCCTGCCAGGACCCATGCCCGTGCAACGCCCCGCGCCGCGGGCGACACGCCGTCCCGGCGAAACGGCACCGCAGCGCCTCCAGCCTGAAAGCGCTGCGGCAGCGCCCGCCAATAACAAAGGGAGAGCCACGTGCCTGACGTGACCATCGCAGTCGACCAACCCGTTCCCGACTTCACCGCGCCTGCCACCGGCGGCGACTTCACGCTCTCGAGCCTGAAGGGCAGCAAATTGGTGCTGTACTTCTATCCGAAAGACAACACGCCGGGCTGCACGACCGAAGGCCTGCAATTCCGCGACCTCTCTCCGAAGTTCAAGAAGGCCGGCGCGCAGATCGTGGGCGTGTCGCGTGACAGCGTGCGCTCGCACGATAATTTCAAGGCCAGGCTCGAACTGCCGTTTACCTTGGTATCGGATGCCGACGAAGCGCTCTGCACGCTCTTCGACGTCATCAAATTGAAGAAAATGTATGGCAAACAGGTACGGGGTATCGAACGCTCGACCTTCCTGATCGACGCTGACGGCGTGCTGCGCCAGGAGTGGCGCGGAATCAAGGTGCCGGGCCATGTCGAGGAAGTTCTGGAGGCTGTACAAGGGCTTTGAGGAGCGTTATATTGGGCTGCAATGAGTGCCTGTCCAACCCTTTTTACGTCGCGTTGCGTCGGTGTCGCTGCCGGTCATGGGATGACCGGAAATGCGCATCCGGGGCAATGGGTCAACACCGAAGTGAAGCCGCTTGCCTCGTCATCCGGGGCGGCGGCTTTTTTGTTTGTTCCACGCTGTTCCCTCCCGCTTTTCTCCCCGTTCGTGCCGGCTTTGCGACCCGGCGCGCGCAAACGTCAAGGAGCTGATCGAAAACCAGGCGAACCGGCATTTTCTGACATGAGCGCGCACCTTGCGCAGTAACGGCGGAGGCCTACCCGGCAGCCGCACGCACCGCCCGAAAGCGCGCCTTACTGGGTAACCCCGCGACCACTCGACCCGATTTTTTCGAGGGACACCATGCCTTTGCCTACTCCCCCCAGCAAGCTCGGCAACCTGCTGCCGCCCGAAGAATACAAGGCGCGTGCCCGCACGACGCGGAGCACACGCAAGGCCGCGAGCGAGAACGACGCTGCCGATGTTGCCGAATACGGCCCCGCCAGCGTCGCCGATCCGATGACGCCGGCCGCCAACGCCGCGACCACATTGCGCACGGTCCCGCTCTCGAGCGCCAGCGCCGAACTGGCCGCGCTCGAGCCCGTCGCCCCGGCGCCCGCCCGCAACAAACGCAAGCAAGCCACGGCAGCGCTGTTGCAGCCGCTCGAAGCGCGCACCGGAGCCAACGACGTGCCCGTGGCGCGCGGCGGCAAACCCGTCTCGGCCAAAGCCTCCGGCGGCGCCGTTGCGCCCGCCACGCGCCCCGGCACGAAAAAGCGCGTGCATCCCGAGGAGAGCACCGAAGTCCAGAAGCTCTTCGTGCTCGACACGAACGTGCTCATGCACGACCCGACCTGCCTTTTCCGCTTCGAGGAACACGACGTCTATCTGCCGATGATGACGTTGGAAGAACTCGACAACCACAAGAAGGGCATGTCGGAAGTCGCGCGCAACGCGCGCCAGGTGAGCCGCACGCTCGACCAGCTGGTCGCCAATGCGGGCCCGATCTCGGAAGGCATTTCGCTTGGCCGCCTCGGCAGCCGCGAGGCGCTTGGGCGCCTGTACTTCCAGACCACGCTCACGCATATCGATCCGGTCGACGGCCTGCCCCAGGGCAAAGCCGATAACCAGATCCTCGGCGTGGTGCGCGCGCTGCAGCGTGACCGGCCGGACCGCCTCGTCGTGCTGGTGTCGAAAGACATCAACATGCGCATCAAGGCCCACGCGCTCGGCCTGCCCGCGGAAGACTACTTCAACGACCAGGTTCTCGAAGACAAGGACCTGCTCTACTCGGGCGTGCGCGCGCTGCCGCAGGACTTCTGGACGAAGCACGCCAAGGGCATGGAGTCCTGGCAGGAGACCAAGACCGGCACGACGTACTACCGCGTGACGGGTCCCGAATGCCTTTCGATGCTCGTGAACGAGTTCGTGTATCTCGAACCGCAGAACGGCGAGCCCGCGTTCCACGCGATCGTGCGCGAACTCAACGGCAAGACGGCGCTGCTGCAGACGCTGCGCGACTATGGCCACCACAAGAACAACGTGTGGGGCATCACGGCGCGCAACCGCGAGCAGAACTTCGCGCTGAACCTGCTGATGAACCCGGAGATCGACTTCGTCACGCTGCTCGGCCAGGCCGGCACGGGCAAGACGCTCGTCGCGCTCGCGGCTGGCCTCGCCCAGGTGCTGGACGAGAAGCGCTACAACGAGATCATCGTCACGCGCGCGACGGTGCCGGTCGGCGAGGACATCGGCTTTCTGCCGGGCACAGAAGAAGAAAAGATGCAGCCGTGGATGGGCGCCTTCGACGATAACCTCGAAGTGCTCCAGAAGACCGACGACGCCGCCGGCGAATGGGGCCGCGCCGCGACCCAGGAGCTGATCCGCTCGCGCCTGAAGGTCAAGAGCATGAACTTCATGCGCGGCCGCACCTTCGTGGACAAGTATCTGATCATCGACGAGGCGCAGAACCTCACGCCGAAGCAGATGAAGACGCTCGTCACCCGCGCGGGTCCCGGCACCAAGATCGTCTGTCTCGGCAACATCGCGCAGATCGACACGCCTTACCTGACGGAAGGCAGCTCGGGCCTCACGTACGTCGTCGACCGCTTCAAGGGCTGGGGACACAGCGGCCACGTGACGCTCGCGCGCGGCGAACGCTCGCGCCTCGCCGACTACGCGTCGGACATCCTGTAACGCGGCCGGCCGGCATTCGCCGGCCGGACTCGGCACACCACGCGCCGCGGCGCTCCGGTCTCCGGAGCGCCGCTTTTCTTTTGGGCACGCGGAATCCGGGCGCAACAGGCGCCACGCATTCGTTTAGAGCGGAAACCGCACTCGACCGATGCGTCGCATTCGCCGCGCTTCGCCACGTATTGCCACATCGGCGCGCGAAACTTCAAGTAAAGTCTCAGGAACGGTTGCCTAAGCCCCGCTGCACGGACTA
>DATBXG010000471.1:0-2411 GCA_036514415.1 Paraburkholderia sp. | reverse complement strand
GTCGTGCTCGGCACGCTCTATCTTTTCACGTTGATCGGACTCCTGACGAATCTGATCTCCGATCTCTGTTATGTGTGGGTCGATCCCCGCATTCAATTCGAACAACTGGAGCGCTGAGTTGAACCGAGTCCGTGCCGGCGCCGAGCCCGAACTGCGCACCGAGAGCGTGGCCGCCTTCAAGTCGCCCACGCGCGCGCGGCGCGTGTGGCTGCGGTTCAGGCAGCAACGGCTCGGATACTGGAGCCTCATCATCTTCGTCGTGGCGTTCGCGGCGAGCCTTGCGGGGCCGCTCTGGTGCAATGACGAGCCGCTCGTCGTGCGTTACGACGGCCATCTATACTTCCCGCTCTTCAAGGCCTATCCAGAGACCACGTTCGGCGGCGACTTCCCTACGCCAGCCGACTATCTCGATCCGTATATCCGCCACCGGTTCGATGCGCCCGGCAATTTCGCGATCTATCCGCCCAATCCCTACTATTACGACACGCTCAATTATTTTTCGAAGGTGCCGAATCCCGCGCCGCCGTCGCGGCAGAACTGGCTCGGCACCGACGCGAGCGGGCGCGACTTGTTCGCGCGGTTGCTCTATGGCTTTCGCGTGTCCGTGGAGTTCGGGCTCGTGCTCACGGCCATCGGCACCGTGATCGGCATCCTGGCGGGCGCGGTGCAGGGCTATTTCGGTGGCAGGATCGACATCGTCGGGCAGCGTCTGATCGAGATATGGAGCTCGATGCCGGAGCTTTACCTGCTCATCATCTTCGCGGCGATCTTCGAGCCGGGCTTCGTGCTGCTGATCGTGTTGCTGTCGATGTTCGGCTGGATCGGGCTCGCGAGCTACGTGCGCGCCGAATTCCTGCGCAACCGCAACCAGGACTACGTGCTCGCAGCGCGCGCAATGGGCCTTTCGAACTGGCAGATCATCTGGCGCCACGTACTGCCCAATAGTCTCACGCCGGTCATCACGTTCCTGCCTTTTCGCATGAGCGGGGCGATTCTCGCGCTGACCAGCCTCGACTTTCTCGGCCTCGGCGTGCCGCCGCCCACGCCGAGCCTCGGCGAATTGCTCGCGCAGGGCAAGGGCAATCTCGACGCGTGGTGGATCTCGATGTCCACGTTCGGTGTCCTGGTCATCACGCTTTTGCTCCTCACGTTCATCGGTGACGCGCTGCGCAATGCGCTCGACACGCGCATTTCCGACGCCATGAAGGCCGGAGGCAACCAATGAGCGCCGTGCCACAGGACAACGCTGCACCGCTCCTCTCGATCGAGCACTTGAGCGTGCGATTCGATGAGACGCTCGCGGTGGACGATGTCACGCTCGCGATTGGGCGAGGCGAGCGCGTGGCGCTCGTCGGCGAATCGGGCTCGGGCAAGACCGTTACCGCGCTCGCGGTTCTGCGCCTCTTGCAGGACGCGCAGATCAGCGGAACGATCCGCCTCGACGGTGAAGATCTGCTCGCGAAAAGCGAGCGCGCGATGCGCGGCCTGCGCGGCAGCGATGTCGCGATGATCTTCCAGGAGCCGATGACGGCGCTCAATCCGCTCTATACGATTGGCGAGCAGATCGCGGAAACCATCGTGCTGCACGACGGCGTCTCGAGGAAGGAGGCCTACGAGCAGGCGGTGGGGCTGCTCGAGCGCACCGGTATTGCCGAGGCGCGGCGGCGCGTGTCGAGCTATCCGCATCAGCTCTCCGGCGGCCAGCGCCAGCGCGTCATGATCGCGATGGCGCTTGCGTGCCGCCCGCGCCTGTTGCTCGCCGACGAGCCGACCACGGCGCTCGATGTGACGATCCGCGGCCAGATCGTCGACCTGCTGCTCGAACTGCAGCGCGACGAGGCGCAGCGGCGCGGCATGTCGGTGCTGCTCATCACCCACGACCTGAACCTCGTGCGCCGCTTCGCGCAGCGTGTGGCCGTGATGGAGAAGGGCAGGCTCGTCGAGTCGGGCAGCGTCGAGCAGATTTTCGAGGCGCCGCAGCACCCGTACACGCAGCGGCTCATCGCGAGCCGGCCCGAGCGCAACGTGTTGCCCGTGCTGCCGATCGCGCCGGTGCTGCTGCAGGCGAAGGACGTGATCGTCGACTTTTCAACCAGATTGCCGGGCTTTCGCGGGTGGTGGCGCAAGGGGCGCTATCGCGCGGTGAACGACGCGAACCTCGCGGTGCGCCAGGGAGAGACGCTCGGCATCGTCGGGGAGTCCGGATCGGGCAAAACGACGCTCGCCATGGCCATGTTGGGGTTGCAACGCACGGCGGGCGGTGTCGTCGAGTTCCAGGGACGTCCGATCGCGAGTTATCAGGGGCGCGATAAGCTTTCGTTGCGCTCGCATCTACAGGTTGTCTTTCAGGATCCGTTCAGTTCGCTTTCGCCGCGACAGACCATCGAACGCATCGTGGGGGAGGGGCTCGC
>DATBXG010000470.1:0-2236 GCA_036514415.1 Paraburkholderia sp. | reverse complement strand
AATCACGCCGCGCGTGATTCGCGAGGAAAACTACGGCGGCACGCAGCACTGAGAACGGCGTCATGGCAGATATCAAGAACTACACCCTCAACTTCGGTCCCCAACACCCGGCAGCCCATGGTGTGCTGCGTCTGGTGCTTGAGCTGGACGGCGAAGTCATCCAGCGTGCCGACCCCCATATCGGGCTGCTGCACCGTGCCACCGAAAAGCTGGCCGAGCAGAAGACCTGGATCCAGAACGTGCCCTACATGGACCGTCTCGACTATGTGTCGATGATGGTCAACGAACACGCGTACGTGATGGCGATCGAGCGCCTGCTGGGCCTCGAGGTCCCGATTCGCGCCCAGTACATCCGCGTGATGTTCGACGAAATCACCCGTCTGCTGAACCACCTGATGTGGATCGGCTCGCACGCGCTCGACGTCGGCGCGATGGCGGTGTTCCTCTACGCGTTCCGCGAGCGCGAAGACCTGATGGACGTCTATGAGGCGGTGTCGGGCGCGCGCATGCACGCGGCTTACTATCGTCCGGGCGGCGTGTACCGCGACCTGCCCGATGCGATGCCGCAATACAAGGCTTCGAAGATCCACAACGAGAAGGCGCTCGCCCGCATGAACGAGGCGCGCCAGGGCTCGCTGCTGGACTTCATCGACGACTTCTTCACGCGCTTCCCGGGTTGCGTCGACGAGTACGAAACGCTGCTCACCGACAACCGGATCTGGAAGCAGCGTCTGGTCGGCATCGGCGTGGTGAGCCCCGAGCGCGCCATGCAGCTCGGTCTCACGGGCGCGATGCTGCGCGGTTCGGGTATCGAATGGGATCTGCGCAAGAAGCAGCCTTACGAAGTCTACGATCAGATGGACTTCGACATTCCGGTGGGCGTGAACGGCGACTGCTACGACCGCTATCTCGTGCGCGTCGAGGAAATGCGCCAGTCCACGCGCATTGCGAAACAGTGCATTGAGTGGCTGCGCAAGAATCCCGGCCCGGTGATGATCGACAATCACAAGGTGGCTCCGCCTTCGCGCGTGAACATGAAGTCGAACATGGAAGAGCTGATTCACCACTTCAAGCTCTTCACGGAAGGCTTCCACGTGCCGGAAGGCGAGGCTTACGCTGCCGTCGAACATCCGAAGGGTGAATTCGGCATCTACCTGGTGTCAGATGGCGCGAACAAGCCGTATCGTCTGAAGATCCGTGCGCCGGGTTATGCCCACCTGGCCGCGCTCGATGAAATGGCGCGCGGCCACATGATTGCCGACGCGGTCACGATCATCGGCACGCAGGACATCGTGTTCGGTGAAATCGACCGCTAAGGCGGCGCGCAGCAAGGTGCGCCCGGTCCCGGGCGCACGCAGCATGGAACGCCACGTCTGTCGCAGCGAGTGTGCAAGAACGCGCGGCAGGTTTTCGTTCGGTAGGAATTGAAAGAGTCGTGTCTGAAAATGATCTCAGCTGAAGGCCTGAAAGAAATCGATCGCGCGTTGACGAAGTACCCCGCCGATCAGCGACAGTCCGCCGTGATGGCGGCTTTGGCCGTTGCTCAGGAAGAGCATGGCTGGCTGTCTCCCGAAATCATGCAGTACGTGGCCGACTACATCGGCATGCCGCCTGTCGCGGTCCAGGAAGTCGCCACGTTCTACACGATGTTCGAGACCAGGCCTGTCGGCAAGCACAAGATCACGCTCTGCACGAATCTGCCGTGCCAGCTCGGCCCGGAAGGCGGCTCGGAGAGCGCCGCCGAATACCTGAAGCAGAAGCTCGGAATCGACTTCGGCGAAACCACGCCCGACGGCAAGTTCACCTTGAAAGAAGGTGAGTGCATGGGCGCGTGCGGCGATGCACCGGTGATGCTCGTGAATAATCACCGCATGTGCAGCTTCATGAGCCGCGAGAAGATCGACCAGCTGCTCGAGGAGCTTTCGAAATGACTTCGTTGCACGACCGTCACATCAAACCGCTGATTCTCGCGGGCCTCAACGGCGAGAACTGGCATCTCGAAGACTACGTCGCGCGCGGCGGCTACAAGCAGCTGCGCCGTATTCTCGAAGAAAAGATTCCGCCCGAGCAGGTGATCGCCGACGTGAAGGCGAGCGGCTTGCGCGGCCGCGGCGGCGCGGGCTTCCCGACCGGCCTGAAGTGGAGCTTCATGCCGCGTCAGTTCCCGGGGCAAAAGTATCTCGTCTGCAACTCGGACGAGGGCGAGCCTGGCACGTTCAAGGACCGCGACATCCTG
>DATBXG010000469.1:0-2499 GCA_036514415.1 Paraburkholderia sp. | reverse complement strand
TGCACGAACAGGCCGCGCGCCTTGGCGTGAGCGATCGTCTGATCTTTGCCGGGTTTCGCGACGACATGCCCGCATGGATGAAGGCCGTCGATGTGATCCTGCACACGTCCACCGAGCCTGAGCCGTTTGGCCGCGTGATCGTCGAGGGCATGGCGGCTGGCCGTCCGGTGATTGCGTCGGCGGCGGGCGGCGTGACCGAGATCGTCAATCATGGGCGCAACGGCTGGCTCGTGCAGCCCGGCAATCCTGCCGCGCTTGCCGATGCGATCGAAACCGTGCGCCGCGCCCCCGAGCTCGCGCAGGACGTTGCGAGCCGCGCGCGCGACGACGCGGCGCAGCGCTTTTCCGTCGATACCTATCTCAACCGTATGACGAACGCGATTGCCGGTTGTGCCACTCGCGCTCATGAAGCGTAGCCGCTGCGTTGCCCTTGAAGTCGCGCGTGCCGCGCTCGCGGCGCGCGGCACGAACGCAGCAGACTCTCTAGCGAACTACGCGGCGGCGACGCCGGGATTGTGCTGGAAATGCGTCGCATAGAGCGCCTCGAAGCGGCGCGCCAGTTCGTTCCACGAATAGCCTGCCGCGGTTTCCAGCGCACCGCGGCGCAGCGTGCGCCAACGCGCCGGATCGGCGATCAGCGACTCCAGCCCGGCGCTCAGCGCTTGGGCGTCGCCCGGCTGTACGAGCACGCCGTTCTCGCCATTGCGGATATAGGTGCGCAGCGCGCCGATGTCGGTCGCCACGGGCACGAGACCGCAGGCCATGGCTTCGAGCGGCGAAAGCGGAAAGCCGTCGAAGCGCGAAGGGTAGGCGAGCAACTGGCAGTCGGCCAGCACGTCGCACAGGTGGGCGTTGTCGTAGCGCGGCACGACGATCACCTGGGCTTGCACGGCGGCGTCGAAGCGCGCGCGCGTGACCTCTTCCGGCTCGCCGGTGCCGAGCACCTTGATCGTCGCTTCGGGATGGCGCGCGAGCAGCGTCGATGCCGCCTCGACCAGGGTGTCCATGCCTTTCCAGTAGTTCGCGCGCCCCATGAAGGCGATGCGGTGCGGGCGCACGGCCGCGTCGTCTTCGCGCTGCAGCGTCAGGTTCGCGGCGGTGGCGAAATGCTCGTCGATGCCATTGTCGACGACGGCCACGCGCTTTGCCGGCATGCCCAGTTCGAGCGTCGCGTAGCTGCGCTCGGTGTCGTTGAGCACGAGCGCGAGATCGGCCCACACGAACGATTTCGTGCATTCCCAGATGCGCAGCCCGCCCCAGTAAATCGGGTATTTCCAGTTGGTCGTGAGATGGCCGTGGCGGCGCGCGTCGATCAACGCTTCATGGACCATCGGCTCCATGCCGTGGCTGCGCGTGGCCGACAACTGCCGCGCGCGCCAGCCGAACGCGCGGCGCAGCAGGTTGATGACCCAGCCGTCGCCGGCAGAAAGGTCGAGCACGTCGTAGTCGGGACGGCGCGCGACGCGCGCGAGGACGAACCAGGGAAAGAGCAGATTGATGGCGATCGAAGGGAGCGCGGGCATGTCGTCGTACGACATCAGCTCGACGTTGTGGCCGCGCGCGCGCAGCGCGCTGGCGAGTTTGAACGTGACCCCCGGTGCGCCGGCGTTGGTGTCGAGTCGGTGGTGGATCGTCATCAATATGTTCATCGCGTCCTCATTGCCGTGGGGCCGTTGCGCGCCGCGCGTCATGCGCGAACGCGCGCCCCACGTCTTTCGTTTTTATGACGGTGTGGTGGCAACACTGCTGTGCAACTGGAGAGTGAGGCTCGACGCGCGGGGCGTCTGTGCGGCATCGCGCAATTGCGCGGGCGACGGACGGCCTGCCCGGGCGCACAGGCGCGCAATGTTGCCCGTCGAACGGTGCCGGGTGGCCACGCGCGGGTATCGTCGGACGATGTTCGAATCAGATGGATGCGCCCGCGAACGCGGCGCCGGGGAGTCGACAATGACGAATACAGAAAGATCGGATGAAGGGGCGTTCTCGCTCACGCGCGGCGTCGTGCTGCTGTGCGTGTACGTGCTGGTCGCCGCGGCGTCGTACTGCGGCTTCTTCGCGAAGTACGCGTTCCGCGACGATTCGGTGCACGACTCGATGGTGCGCATGCTCGACGCCACGGCCGATCGTCCGTATGTGTATCGTCAGCTTCTTCCGTACGCCGCGAATCTCGCCGAAAAGGCGATGCCCGCCGACTTCGCCGGCCATGTGATCGAGCATCTTCAGGAGGACTATCCGAAGCACAACTGGCTCGTGAACACCTTCGCGCGCGCCACGGACGCGGGCAAGCCCGCCTGGGCGCTGCGTTACTACCTCGTCTACATCATGGACTTCGCGGCGCTGCTGGCGGCCATGCTGATGCTGCGCGCCGTGTGCATCGAGCTGACCGGGCACGTGGTCGCAGCGACGCTCGCGCCGCTTGCTTTCGCACTGGCCATGCCGGCAGGCAATTTCTGGGACTTTCCCGAGCTGTTCTTCATGGCGCTCGCGGTGTGGCTCCCC
>DATBXG010000468.1:0-4332 GCA_036514415.1 Paraburkholderia sp. | reverse complement strand
GCAGTCTTCACGGACTGCCCCCGCCCTTTTCGTTGAGTGCCCGGCGCAGGCGAATCAGTGGCACGTGCCAGGATTTTTCATCATGCCAATATTGAGCAGATAGGCGACATTGTTTGTCCCATGTTGAGCCCAGCAGATGCTTGCGGCAACGATGTCGTTTCCACCAGTTCCGGTGTTGGTCTCAGTGGCGTCAGAGACGTAGACCTCGTAAAGATTGCCATCCGATGCGCCAGGCATCGAACCAACACTGGTGACCGTTGACCCCCAGCAACCAAGCTGACCTGATATGTCGCCTTCGCTTTGGACAATGGGCGTATAGACATTGGAAAGGCTGGCCGCACCAGTCATCGTCCCAGCAGAGCCGAAAGCGTACGAAGAGTTCAGTATGGCCGCCAGGCCCAAGCCATGCCCACCGAACGACGCGGCCCAACCCTGGAAAGTGGGAGCAGCTGCGCAGGCGGCTATCTGTGTCGGCGGCGACACAGGTGGAGCCTGCGGGATGCAGGACAAGCCAACCCAGTTTGACCCATCCCAAACGGGTGCGGAGTATTGGTCATACCCTGGCGCGCAGGTAGGCGGCGCCTGATAGTTACACTGCGGCGCAGAAAACTTCGACCCCTGCCACACTGCGGCCGCCACCGTTGTCCAACCAGGACCAATCGAACATTGCGGCGGCGTCTGGGCCGCGCGGTATTGCGGCCCAAGACAGCTCGAATCCTGATAGCCGTAGGAGCAATGCGCCGGGGCCTCCGCTTTCGCGCTCGCCGCGCCGAGCAAAAGAATCAGTCCAAGTGCAACGCGCTTCCAGCGCGACATGCCGTTTTTCATCGTTGTGTTTTCCTAATAAGCGCAGTAGGTCTCGACGACGCCTTGCGCACCAATGTTCGCGTTCGAACCATCGGTCAAGTAGACCGTCCACGGCCCCGTCCCCGTCGTATATGCGTTGACCTGGGCGGTCGTATCGACACTGAACGTCTGCGGCACCAGCAGGATCTGGGGGGATCCCCCGGCAGAGCATTGAGGCGCCGGAACGTTGCTCCCATATCCCACGGTGTAGTACTGGTAGCGCGGAGCGGGACCGCTGACTGGAACCCACTGGTTGTAGAGACAGGACAGCAACTGTCCCGAACCATCCGCATTCGCCGCAATGCGCGTGGTGCCGGCGGTCGACGTGCAGCTCGCGCGAGGTGTCGCCATGTTCGCTACCTCCAGCGCCCCGTAGACCGTCGCGTTGCCGTGCACTGCGGCCGCACCCGCGTCGATCGGCGCGGGTGCCGTGCCCGCAGAGTTCTGCACATAGAGCGTCGAGGGCGTACGCACGGCACTTGACACCGCGACGTTTGACGCCGACACCGCGGGCGCGGCAATCGTGCCCGTCGCGTCGATGCTGTTGACGTTGTGCAGGCTCACACCGTTGACGTTCTGGTCGCCGGTCCACGTCAGGCTGCCATCACGCCGGATGTAAAGCGAGTTGCCGTCGGAGTTCTGGCCGTTGGTCGCCAGAATCGCGGCTGCGGGCGTCCCCGTAAGTGGGTTGTTCGCGGTCCACGCGCCGTTGAGTCCCGAGATCGTCGCGGTATTGCGGGTCGACGAGTAGCCGAACTGCACGTCCTGTGAGTTCGCCGCGACGGCAATCTGCGCCGCGCCCGACACGTCCGGTTTGCCGTTGCGCGTGTACGGGAGCGACGGGTAGAAGATCCAGGACACGTGGCAGTTGCCTGCCGTTTCCGTACAGCCAGCCGGAAGCATGCTCATCTGGATCGTGTAGCTCCCTCCCCAGAACGGCCCCGCGCGGTACGTCTGCTTGAGGTTGCCAGCGGTCTGCAGGTCGGCGATCGTCGGCGCGGTAAGCGTCGAGTTGCCAGACTGGGTGTACTGGGTGAGCAGCGTCGAGAAGTTCTCGTTGGCCCAGCGGCCCAGAGCGTCCGTGATCACCGCCTCGTTCTGGCCTTCAGTAGCGAGCAACGATGCCAGATGCTTCTGGATGTCCTCGCGGATCGAGTACACCGTCAGGATCGCAGACGCCGCCAGGAAAACCGCCATCTCGATAATGCTGCCCATGCCCGGTCCTTAGCTGCGCGTCGTGTACATCGCCACCGTGGCCACGTCGCCGCCAGAGGCACACGCATTGCCTGCCGTCTGACTGCTGAACTTCGTCGACGGGCTCGCCACCACCGTGCCATTCACCGTCACCTCGGTGAAAATATTGGCGACCGCGCTGATCGACATCGAGCAGACTGCCTTCGGCACCGGGTAGCTCGTCACAATCGCGTCGTTCGACGACGTGACCGTGCCAGGCTCGGCCGTCACCTGGCCACCAAAAATGCCCGTCACCGTCGAGTAGTCGCTCGCAACCCGCGCGCCGGCAGCATCGAACGCGTGATTCTGCGCGAGCGTCGCCAGCGTCTCCGCCGAAAAGTCGGAGTCGTTCGCGGTGGCGTTCTGGATGCCGGTGTGAAACATGCCTGCCTCACTCTTGAAGGTGGAGGACTGCACCATGTTGCGCACGAACGGCACACCGTAGAAGAGCGCGAGCGACAGCAGCGCCGCAGCACCGAGCACCGCACCCGCCTCGATCAGCGACAGTTCGCCGCTCTGCTTCTTCAGCCGGCCGAGACGACGATGGAATTCCTTCTGCTCGGGCGTGCGTTGGGAGACGTTGGTTTTCATGGAGGTCCTTAATTGGAGGTGTTGCCGGTCGCGGCGCCAAGTGCGCTTTGCATACTCGTGACGCCCGTGACGACGTAGGAGCCGACACCGATGCCGATAAACGCCGCCGCGGCAATGCCGAGCAGCACGTAGTGGGTAATGCGGGCGTTGCGGCGTACCGCCTCAACGACGCGGTCGAGCGAACTGCGCCCGAGTGAC
Organism: Paraburkholderia sp.; assembly: GCA_036514415.1. Taxonomy (GTDB): domain Bacteria; phylum Pseudomonadota; class Gammaproteobacteria; order Burkholderiales; family Burkholderiaceae; genus Paraburkholderia. The sequence continues at coordinate 1,464 of DATBXG010000468.1, read as the reverse complement.
TTGATCGCATCCACGAAGTTGTCGCGACGCTCTGCGTCGGCAATGCGGTCGACGAGCTCTTCCGAGAAGATGCCTGTCGCGAACGCGCGCATGGGTAGCTCCGGCGAAGCCTTCAGGCGTCGTTCCATCGTCGAAATGTGCCAGCGTAGCCACGGGTCGGCGTGCCGGCGCAGGCGCCCAAGCGCCCCCGCGAGCGTGAGCCCCGAGTCGAGCAGGCCCGACAACGAGACGATCAGCAGCGCGGCGCGCAGGTCGCGACGGTTGCGCCACATCAGCGGCGTCGCATCGATGCGGTTGCGCAGGGTTCCCGTCCAGCGCTTGAGGCCGTAGTAGTACGAGAACACACCCGCTGCGAGCAGGCAGACGTTCAGCAGCCAGTAGTCGTAGCAGTACGTGTCGATCGCGTACAGCACCCTGCCCGCGGGCATCCACTGGTCGAGCGGCCGCACCTCGAGGACCTGCGGATAGACCATCCCGCCAAAGAGCATGCTCAGGCCGTACATGTAGCAGAGCAGCACCATCGGATAGGCCATCTGCATGGCCGTCGTGCTCGACAGCACGCGCTTGGCGGAAGCCGCCATCTCGCACAGGTCGAAGCCGCGGCGTGCCGCGTCATCCTTGTCTGAAGCGAACGCCAGATCCAGCAGCGAATACTCGTCGACGGGCACGAACGGCTTGATCGCGAGCGCGAGCCCATCGCCCTTGCGCATACGCTCCTCCATCTCGTCGTACGCAAGCCAGACGATCTGCCTGCGATCCCGCGCACGTTTCTTGAGCACCTGGAGGCGCTCGATCAGCGTCTCGCGGTTTCGCAGGCCCGTGGCCTGCTCGATGTCGAGGCGTGATTCGCGATAGAAGCCCTCGCGCGCCTTCTGGAAGCGCCACCTGGCGATCTTGAGTCGCTCCGCACGCGGCAGGCGCATGCAGATGCCATAGAAGACACGGCCGATCACGATGGCATCCTCCCGTCACGATCCGGTATCACCGTGTAGACGCGGAACGGTTTCATCGAGCGGTCGATGAAACGAGGATCGATGAGCCCCTGCGAAGCCTTGTAGAGCGCGTGCTCATAGATCGTCTTGCCCGTCATGTCGGCCGAATCGAAGCCTGCGACCCGTTCCTTGCGCCACGCCGCCTCGGCCCCGCGCCAGTCGCGTACAACGATGTGTTCGAGGAACTCGGGCGTGGGCCGGTAGAGCTCCATCGCAAGCGTCTGGCCCTTCGTACCGCCCGCCACCTTGCCGTCACGCGTGAACAGCCCCTTCTTGCGGCAATGCTCACAGCCATCGTCGTTGCGGCATGCCATCTTCGACGTATCGAGGCCAAACTTCGTGCGCAGCAGCTCAAGCTCGGCTGGGCTCATGACGTCGGCCGCAGGCTTCTTGCAATGCGGGCAAAGCATCGGAATCAGCTTCTGGTTGCCCACCGCGTTGATGAACTTGTCGGACGCCACTTCATCGGCGG
>DATBXG010000467.1:0-2540 GCA_036514415.1 Paraburkholderia sp. | reverse complement strand
GGCGGGCGACATTGCGCAACGGGGCGCAATGGGGCGCAACAGGAACCTGGGTGGTACGGCAGCGGCACTGCGGGGCGCAACGGATCGGCCCGGAGCCCGCCCGAACGGCTCCGGTGAGGCTAGGGAGGCGGGTTCAGTGCGGACGCCGGGCGGCGGTGAGCGGGGCGCGTGAAGGCGCGCGGGAGGGGGCGGGGAGCGGCGGGCAGGTGGCCGCTCTCATGCGGGCCGCGTGCGCGCGCGCCGGCGCGCAGCGCTGGGTGCGCGGCGGCAAGGCGATGATGAGGCGCGAAACGGGCGGACGCATGGTGAGCGGTGGCCTGCGAAATGGGTGAAGTCGATGAAAGTTAATCGAAAGAATTGGGCATCCTAGCACGATCTCAATAACATGGCCCGAGAGGCGGTCGCATCCTGACGCCTCGTGCGATCCGCCCCTTTCCTCGCTATTGCGGCACAATCGCGGCACAACAACACTGCCGCGCATAAAGCGTAGTGAAAGCATCCACGACGTCATACGTTGTTGCATAATGCGGGTCGCCCGCCTCGGGTGTCTTTCGTACTCCGTCTCTTTTCGCGTTCTTGCGCACCTGCACCATGCCGTCGAGCTTCAGCCGTCCCGCCGCCTTGCCGCCGGGGCGCCCGCGGTCCTGCCACTCCCGCGCCGCGGCGACATCACGATGACCCCCCGTTCACCTTCGCGCGTGTCTTTCCGGTCGTTCCTCGGAGGGGCCATGCTTGCCGCGGCGGCGCTATGGCGTCTCGTGCGCGCCGTGCGGCTGCCGCAATCGCGCGGCGGGCGCGTCGCGCTCTCGCTGGCCGTCGTCTACTTCGTCTGGGGATCGACGTATCTCGGCGTGAAGGTCGCGCTCGATTCGTTCCCGCCGCTCCTGCTTTCCGGTCTGCGCAACCTGCTCGCCGGGATTGGCCTCTTCGTCTTCGCGATGCGCCGGCGGCCCGTCAGGCCGACGCTCCTCGAAGTGCGCAATGCGGGCGTGGTGGGCACGCTGCTCGTGGGCCTCTCGAGCGGCATGCTGGCCTACGGCATGCGCACCGTGGGCACCGGCACGGCGGCCGTGATGGTCGCCACGGTCCCGCTCTTCGCGACGGTGATCTCGGCGGTCACCGGGCGGCGCGTCGCGAAAGCCGAATGGGCCGCGGTCGCGCTCGGTCTCGTGGGCATTGCGATCCTGAGCCATCGCGGCAGCGCATCGGGCTCGGCGGGCGGCAGTCTCGCCATTCTGTGCGGCGCGCTTTTCTGGGCGATCGGCGCACATCTGGCGGGGCGGCTCGCGTTGCCCTCCGATCTCTTCCTCGCAACGGCACTGCAGATCGGCCTGGGCGGCGCCATGTCGACGGCTGTCGCATTGATCAGCGGCGAGCGCATGGGGCAGCTCCATTTCGTGCCGCTCGCTGCGTTCCTCTATCTGCTCCTGATCGGCACGATGGCGGCCTATGTCGCGTACGGCTATCTGATTCGCCATACCAGCCCGCTCGTCGCGAGCAGCTGCATGTACGTGAATCCGGTGGTTGCCGTCGCCCTCGGCGCGCTGCTGCTCGGCGAGCCGGTCACGGGCGGCACCATCGTCGCGACTGTGATGATTCTCGGCAGCGTGGGGTTGTCGTTCCTGTTCGACGAGCGCCGCCGCACTACCTGAACGCTCCCGCGCTACCCGTCACCGCGCGCCATTTTCGCTGCGCGCTCTCGCAGTTCTCGCACGCGATGCATGCGCGCGGCCGCGCTGTGCACTTCACCCAGGCGCGGCCGCTGCATGCGCCGCTCGTCTGGCATGCAGGCGGCCATCTACGCACGTTGCACAAACTCGTGGCGCGCGCAATTGGCCGTCATGCCCGCTCCTTTTACCGTCTGCCGGTTACTACTTCGCCTTTTCCGCCGCGTTCGTGAGGGCGTGGCCGCCTGCGGAAACGTCCTCGCCGGCGCCCGCCATCGTGTTGCAGGCCGAGAGCGCTGCCATCGAAGCGGCGACGAGAAAGAGGGCAATCAGGCGTTTCATGTGGAAGTCCTCCACGGAGTCAAAGGAGGTGGCTTACCCGCATGTCGCGTGCCCGGTCATGTGTGCCAGCGCGTGCGCGCGTGGCGGGTCCTGTGTTTGCGCGATCTATGTATGCGCGCAAGTAGCGCTCAGGACGAAGCCTGCGCGCCCGCGCCCACGCGCGGGCGCGTTGCGTAGTGAATCCAGCCCGCGAGCGCGGTGAACGCGATGCCGGCCACGCAGACGCCGATCCAGCCGAATGCGTGCCAGGCGGTCACGCCTACGGCGGACCCGGTCGCGCCGCCAATGAAGTAGCACACCATGAAGATGGTGTTCACGCGGCTGCGCGCCTCGGGCCGCAACGCGTAGATGCGCGACTGGTTCGAGATCTGCGCGGCCTGCACGCCGACGTCGAGCACGATCACGCCGATCACGAGGCCGACCAGGCTCTTGCCCGAGAGCGCGAAGATGAGGAACGCGATCGCCATCAGCGCGATCGACATCGTGATGACCGCGCGCGGCCCGCGCTTGTCGGCGGAGCGGCCTGCGACC
>DATBXG010000466.1:0-2015 GCA_036514415.1 Paraburkholderia sp. | reverse complement strand
GCGTCTGGTCGACACGGTCAGCACGCCCATGCTGCTCAAGACCGTGTGCTCCGGACGGATCGATCCGAGCCGCCTGATCACGCATCGTTTTGCGTTCGAAGACGTGCTCAAGGCCTACGAGACGTTTTCGCACGCGGCGAGTACGCAGGCGTTGAAGGTCATCATCGAGATGTGATGCGCCATGGGCAACCGGGGCCTTTCAAGCACAGTGCGCCTTGAACGTTCGGAGGCCCGCGTGGCGCGTCAGGCGCCACGCAAACGGCAGCCGGCACGTGAGGAAGCGGCGCGGTTGGCGCCACGCGTGCGCCAACTGATCGAGAGCCAGAGCTATGTCCAGGCCGACGAAGACGCGGCGTTTCTGCGGCGTCCGGAAATGTGCGGCGTGCGGCTTCAACTCGACTACTGGAAAACCGAAGAGCGCCTGCAGCAATCCGGCATTGCCCATACCGTGGTCGTCTATGGAAGCACGCGCGTCACGAGCCCGGCGCGAGCGCGCAAGCGGCTCGCCGTCGCGCGCCGCGCGGCCCTCGCCGAGACCGGCGCCGATCAGCAACGCGAACTGCGCGTAGCGCAAGCGCTGCTTCGGCGCAGCATCTACTACGACGTCGCGCGCGAACTCGGCTCGCTTATCGGCCGCGCGCCGGGCTCGGGCAAACTCCCCAGGCTCACGGTCGTGACGGGTGGCGGCCCCGGCATCATGGAAGCGGCCAACCGTGGCGCGTTCGACGCGGGCGCGCCCACGGTGGGGATGAATATCACCTTGCCGCGCGAGCAGTTTCCCAATGCGTATTTGACGCCGGAACTGTGTTTTCGCTTTCATTACTTCGCCATTCGCAAGCTCCACTTGCTGGAGCGCGCGAAGGCAGCCGTGTTCTTCCCCGGCGGTTACGGAACCTGCGACGAACTATTCGAAGTCCTGACGCTTTTGCAGACAGGCAAGATCGCACCGATCCCTGTCCTCCTCGTGGGAGAGACGTGGTGGCGCAGTGTGATCGACTTCGACGCAATGGCCGAGGCCGGCATGATCGACCCGGACGATCTCGCGCTCTTTCGCTTCTGCGAATCGGCCGAAGAAGTCTGGGCCGCCATTCGCAACTGGTATGGAGAAGCGGACTGACACGTCAGACAGTCCGCTCCAAGGAGAGAGAGATGAACTGGCTCGCTGATTATTTCGCTCAACGCACGCCCGCGCTGTGCCTTTCGCTCGCGGCGTGGCCGCCGCTGCGGCTCGGGCCCGAAGGTCCGGTCCCGCAGTCGCCGCGTTGCCTGCCGTATCCGGGAGCGACACTGGTTTTCCGGCCGGCCGGGCAGATTTCCCACGGCGATCAGACCGTCGAGTTGCCGTCGTGCTACGAGATGCGTACTCCCACGCCTTCGCAAGCAACCGAATGGGCGCGCCATGCGGAGGGCGCTGCCTTCTTCGAATCGGTGAAGATTTTCGCGCCGTCGTGCTACAACCCCGACTTCCTCGTCACGATCAACGACTCGCTCTCGTTCGTGCCGGTGTTTTCGGCCGATGGCGCGCCAGGCTTTTTCGGCAGTTGTATCGCTCGCGGCGGCGCCACGGCCGTTGACCCACAGATGGCGCTGCCCTGGTCCTTCCAGGGCTACATCACGATCTAGCTCGCTCTCATGCGGGAGTTCATCAGCATGAACATCACCTTTCCCGAGCAGTCGCCGCACTACGACGCCAACCGCCTCGTGCTGACCTTTCCCGCCATGGCAGGCGCAATGACTGTCGAATGCGCGATCACGGCCGAGGCGCTCGAAGATCATTTCGGCGCGGCCTCCCTGCGCGAAGCGGATTTGCGCGGCGCCTTCCTGGCACACCGCGCCGCAATCGAAAGGGCGGCGGCTCGCCTGATCGAGGCGACGCAGTCCGATGCGATCACGCTACACAGCGGCTATTTCCGCATGTACAGGGATTCCGATGACGCTGCGAAAGGCCGCTCGCAGTGAGGGCTGTGCGCTCGAATTCGCTATCGCCATCCTCGATGGAACGCGCCGCCCGGAGC
>DATBXG010000465.1:0-4638 GCA_036514415.1 Paraburkholderia sp. | reverse complement strand
TCGCAGCCGACGACGAACACGCCGCGGCCCGTTGCTTCGCGGCGGCCCAGCGAGCCGCCGAGCGAGATGGGCTTGCCCGTCACGACGCCCGTGGCCGTCTGGCCCTGGTTCATCGAGTACGTGTCCATCATCCACGCCATGATCTGCTCGTTCGTGTTGACGTCCGGCGCGGGAATATCGGTGTTCGGTCCGATGATGATGCCGATTTCGCTGGTGTAGCGGCGCGTCACGCGCTCGAGCTCACCCCGCGAAAGCGTGCGCGGATCGACCCGGATACCGCCCTTCGCGCCGCCGTACGGCACGTTCACTGCAGCGTTCTTCACCGACATCCACGCGGACAGCGCCATCACTTCGGAGAGCGTAACGTCCTGGTGATAACGCACGCCGCCCTTGCCGGGACCGCGCGAGACGTTGTGCTGGACACGATAGCCTTCGAAGTGCGCAACGGTGCCGTTATCGAGTTCGATCGGGCAGTCGACGATCAGGATGCGCTTCGGACGCTTGAGCGTTTCGAGCCAGCGCGAGAGCGAGCCGAGGTACGGCGCCACGCGATCAACCTGACGAAGATAGTTGCCCCAGGGGCCGAGATCGTCGGCGTGGAGATAGGAAGGAACCGACTGCAGTTGGGATGACATGAACGCTCCGATGGAACAAGTGGTGCCATTGTCAGAAAACGCCAATTTGAAATCCAATGCCGTTTGTTCATCCCATTATGCTTTTCTTGCATAACGCCCCCGAAGTCGAAAAAACGTGTCGCGGGCGTCTTGTTCAGGCCGCAACGGTTGAAATAGCCTGACTGTTTCGTGATAGTTTCTGCGTGCGAAATACGGCGATGCGTGGGTGCCATGCGGGTGCCCCGCGCGCATTGCGAGCGCGGTCCTGCGATGCCAATGCGCATCGTTTTGATGAAGTGCGCGGGTTACAGCTTCGTCAGCTTGAGCGGCCGCTGCGTGCCGCGCCCCGGCCCTGCGCGAGTTCGTCGCTCACGGCCTCCCACAGTTCGCGCACGAGCGCCTGGCGCGCGTCGTCGCCCTGCGTCGCGAACTTGTCGCGATAGAGGCGGATTTCCATGTCGAGCGTGAACTGGCCCTCCGGCACGCCACGTGTGCCGCGGTCGAGCCGGATCAGTTCGCCCTGGGCCACGGCGTCTTCCACCGCGCTGTGCGGCAAGAAGGCGATGCCGTGACCCGCCAGCGTCATCGCCTTGAGCCCTTCCGCCATGTCGGTTTCGTACACACGGTCCAGATAGAGCCGCGCCGGTGCGTTGGCAACGATCACCTCGGTCATGCGGCCCAGGTACGCGTTCGGCGTATAGGAGAGGTACGGGGTGGGCGCATCGGGTGTGCCGGGCAGCGTGTAGCGCGCGCGCCCGGCCCGCTGGGGTGCGGAATACGGGCTGATCGACTCGATGCCAAGGGTGAGCGTGTCGTAGCGCGCGGGGTCGAGCGTCACGGGATGGCTCGGATGGTGATAGCCCATCACGAGGTCGCAGCCACCCTCCACGAGCGAGAGCACGGCGTCGTGCACGTTCAGCGCGCGCAGCCGCGTGTGAATGCGGCCGAGCTTCGCCTCGATGCGCTGCAGCCAGCGGGGAAAGTACGTGAGCGACAGCGTGTGCGGCACGGCGAACTCGATGGTCGCCGCGGGCGTGGCCGTATGCCCGCGCAGCAACGTGCGCGCCTCGTGGAACTGCGAGAGCATCGCGAGCGCCTGCTCGTAGAAGACCTGCCCTGCCGCCGTGAGACGCGTCGGATAAACCGAACGATCGATCAGTTCGGTGCCGAGCCACGCTTCGAGCGCCTGGATACGGCGCGAGAACGCCGGTTGCGTCACGTGGCGCAGTTCGGCCGAGCGGCTGAAACTATGCGTCTCCGCGAGCGAAACGAAGTCTTCGAGCCATTTGAGTTCCATGCGAGGCCATCGAGCAGATGAGAAGTCCGCATTCTAGGCCCGCGGGCGCGCGCCTGGGCAATGGCAGGGCGGCGGCCAGGCGGATTTTGCGCGGCGCCGGCCGGGCGCGTTGGCAGTACTCGGCGGCCAGCACGGTTTGCCGTTCAGGCGCGACGCAACGCCTCAAGGGGCGTCGCGGGCCGCCGCTGACAGTCCCGGCCTCGGCCCCTGTCGGCGAGGTGATAAAATACGCGGTTCCCGCCGTCTCCAATCTGACCGTAACCGACTGCCAACTGAGCGTAACGCCTCGCGTTACGTCCCCATCATGTCCGACACTCGTCCCGATACCCTCTTCGCGCTCAACGCGCTCTCCCCGCTCGACGGCCGCTACGCCTCGAAAACCGAAGCCCTGCGCGACTGGCTCTCGGAAGCCGCGTTCATGCGCAACCGCGTGACGGTCGAGATCCACTGGCTGATCGCGCTCTCGCAGGCCGGCTTCGCGGAAGTGCCGCGCTTCTCGCAAGCGTCGGAGCAATTCCTGCTCAAGCTCGCCGAGAACTTCACGGCGCACGACGCCGCGCGCATCAAGGAAATCGAGCGCGTGACGAACCACGACGTGAAGGCCGTGGAGTACTGGCTCAAGGAATCGGTGAAGGGTCAGCCGGAACTGGAGCGCGCAAGCGAATTCATCCACTTCGCCTGCACCTCGGAAGACATCAACAACACGTCGCACGGCCTGATGCTCGCGGGCGCCCGTGAACACGTGATCCTGCCGGCGCTGCGTTCGGTGCATCAACGCCTCGTGGCGCTCGCGCACGCACAGGCCGACCAGCCCATGCTCTCGCGCACGCACGGCCAGCCGGCGAGCCCGACGACGCTCGGCAAGGAAATCGCCAACGTCGCGGCGCGTCTCGCGCGCGCGATCACGCGCATCGAGAAGGTCGAACTGCTCGGCAAGATGAACGGCGCGGTGGGCAACTTCAACGCGCACCTCTCGGCGTATCCGGAATTCGACTGGGAAGCGTTCTCGAAGAACGTCGTCGAGCAGCGCCTGAAGCTCACGTTCAATCCGTACACGATCCAGATCGAGCCGCACGACTACATGGCCGAACTGTTCGACGCCGTCGCGCGCGCGAACACGATCCTGCTCGACCTCGACCGCGACGTGTGGGGCTACATCTCGCTCGGCTACTTCAAGCAGAAGACCAAAGCCGGCGAAATCGGCTCGTCGACGATGCCGCACAAGGTGAATCCGATCGACTTCGAGAACTCGGAAGGCAACCTCGGCCTCGCGAACGCGACGCTGCGCCACCTCGCCGACAAACTGCCGGTCTCGCGCTTTCAGCGCGACCTGACCGACTCGACGGTGCTGCGCAACATCGGCGTGGCGTTCGGCTACTCGCTGCTCGCCTACGACGCGCTGATCCGCGGCATCGACAAGCTCGAAGTGAACCCGCAGCGCCTGAACGACGACCTCGACGCGACGTGGGAAGTGCTGGCCGAGCCGGTGCAGACCGTGATGCGCCGCTACGGCATCGAGAACCCGTACGAGCAGCTGAAGGAGCTTACGCGCGGCAAGGGCATCACGCGCGAAGCGCTGCAAACGTTCGTGTCGGGCCTCGCGATTCCCGAAGACGCGAAGCAGCGTCTGCTCGACATGACGCCTGCGTCGTATGTCGGCAAGGCGGCGGAACTGGCGAAGCGCATTTCGTAAGCACGCCAGCGCCGTGTTCGTCACGGCAATGAAAAAGGCGCTCGAATATTCGAGCGCCTTTTTTCGTTTACCGCCGATGAAGCATCACGACTTCGCGCCGCGTGCCTCGAGTTGCTTGAGCACTTCGTCGACGATCTGCTCGGGCGTGAGCTCGATGCTCACCTCGATCGCCTCGTCCGCAGCCGGCACCTCGAGCGTGTCGAGCTGGCTTTGCAGCAGCGACGGGTCGAAGAAGTGGCCGGTGCGCGAGGCGAGGCGCTCGTGCAGCACCTCGAACGAGCCCTTCAGGTAGACGAAGCACACGTCGCGGTCGTTGCCGCGCAGGATGTCGCGGTACGAGCGCTTGAGCGACGAGCAGGTGAACACGGCCGTTTCATGCGCACGCTGCTTCTCCTCGATCGCCGCGCGAATCGTGCGCAGCCACGGCCAGCGGTCGTCGTCGGTGAGCGGGATGCCGTCATGCATCTTCTTCTTGTTGGCTTCGCTGTGGAAGACGTCGCCGTCGGTGAAGGTGCACTTGAGGCGCTCGGCGAGCATCTCGCCGATGCGTGTCTTGCCTGCGCCCGACACGCCCATCGCTATCAGAATCATTTACTGCTCCTTTTGTCGACCAGAGTTGGTGCAGAGCACTTACTCTGGTCCCATGCAAAGCTGTCGACCAGAGTTGGCGCTTCAGCTGTCGGCCGGAGTTAGTGCTTTAGCACTTACTCCGGGCCCATGCAGAGCACTTACTCCGGTCCCACGCAACATGGTTGCGCCTTACACCACCGCTGCGAGGACGAACGTGAGGCCGAGGCCCAGCAGCGAAATAATGGTCTCCAGCAACGACCAGGTCTTGAACGTCTGACCCACGGTCATGCCGAAATATTCCTTGATCAGCCAGAATCCGCCGTCGTTGACGTGCGAGAAGATCAGCGAGCCCGAGCCCGTGGCGAGCACGAGCAGTTCCGGCTTCACGGTCATGGCGCTGGCGGACGCGATCGGTGCGACGATGCCGCACGCGGTGGTCATCGCGACCGTGGCCGAGCCCGTCG
>DATBXG010000464.1:0-4316 GCA_036514415.1 Paraburkholderia sp. | reverse complement strand
CGCGGCGCCCGCCGCGCCGGCGGCGAGGATCGCAATGAGCGCGATCACGAGAATGCGCTTCATCGGTCCGGGTTTCGCGCCCTGGGGCGCGGCTTGCTGGGATGCGGGGGTGGTCGCCATGTCGGAAAGTCAGCCTGGATGCTTGCGAGGGTCCGGAGCACCGACCAGATGGTCACTCCGGGCATGCTGCATTGTTCCGGCTTTTGCCTTTCAGCGATGGGAGGAATAGACGGGGGAATTCCGGCTATCTCGTGGTTTTGTTGCAGGCCGCGGCAAACCGGCCGTGCGAGGGCGAGAGGCAGGCGTAGCGGCCGCGCCGCCCGAGCGGGTCCCGGGCAGCGCGGGCGCAAGGGTCAGGCGAACGTGTCGATCAGGCCGACGGTGCGCTGCGTGACGCTCGCGGTGGAGGTGCTGAGATCGTCGTCGGAGGCCGCTGTGCCCAGCGTGCCGCCGGAGCGCGAGCCCGACGAGCCGGAGCGGCTTGAGCCGCTGCTGTCCTGCTGCGCCTGCTGGTTCATCTGGCGCGAGAAGCCGTCGCTCACGCTCGCGCTGCCAAGGCCGATGCCGTTCTGCTCCATGGCCTCGCGCAGCTTGGGCAGCGCCGCCTCCACGGCTTCGCGCACCTGCTGGTGCTGCGAGACGAAAAGGGCGTGCGCATGGCTTTCCGTCACCTGCAGCACGACCTGCAGCGGCCCGAGATCCTTCGGGTTGAGCGTGAGTTCCGCCGACTGCTGGTGGGCGTTCGAGAGGAACACGACCTTCTGGCTCAGCGCGTCTTCCCAATCGTTCGTGCCGACCTGCGGCGCAAGCGACGCGGAAGCGGCCGCGGCCGCCGGATTCGCGGTTGCGCTCGCCGCCTGTGCGGCCTGGGCCTGCGCGGCCGTTGCGGCGGCGATGGCGGCAGCCTGGGTCGCGGCCTGAGCATCGGTCGTGGCGGCGCTGGCCGTGCTGTCGGTTGGTGCGCCGGCGCCGGCCTGCTGCTGGGCCGCTGCGGTGAGCGCATCGGTGGCCGCTTTCGCGGCGTCGGCCGTGGCTGCCGTGGCGCTCTTCGCCGCGTCGGCGCCCGCGCCGCTGCTGACTGCCGCGCCGAACGCCTTGTCCTGCGCGTGCGCGCTCAGGTGCGAGGCGAAGCTGCTGGTGATGCTGGAACCTGTGCCCGCGTTCGTAGCTGCCGTGGCGGTGCTGCTCGCCGTCGAGCTGTCCGCGCCGGCCGTGCTGACCGCATGCGAGGAGAGCGCCGCCGCGCCGCCGCGCAGCGTCGCGAGCGCGGCTTGCAGGGCATCGTGCACCGACTTCGCATTGGCACTCACGGCGCTCGCGGCGCTTGCGCTGTCCGTGCCGTCGCCCGCCGTGCCCGCGGCTGCCGTGGCTGCGGCTGCCGCCGCGGCAGAGGCGACGCCCGCGAGCGTGCTGTCGCTGCTCGCCTGGCTGCCATCGGTGCTCGTGCCGGTCTGCGTCTGCTGGCCCTGTTGCGCCTGCAGGGCTTGCTGCGCCTGGGCGGCGGCGGCCTGCGCGCCCGCGGCTTCGGCCTGCTTTTGTTGGCTGCGCGCGGCGTCGGCGCGCCGATCGGTGCCCGACGTACGCTGCGAGCCCTGGTTCGAACTCGTGCCGGACGTTTGCGTGCTGCTGCTCGCGCTTTGCGACGCACTGCTGCTGTCGCTCGACGAACTCGAGCTGGACTGCGCAGCGGCATTCGACTGCGCGCTTTGCGACGACTGCGCGGCCTGGCTCGCCTGCGCGTTCTGGGCATTCTGCGCATCGATCTGCTGTTGCAGGGTCTGCGCGAAAGCCTGACCGGACGCGTCCGACTGGCTGATGGTGTTCGACACGGTGTTCGACGCGGCGGTCGATGCGGTATTGCCCGTCACGGCATCGGCGGCGGCGCCGAGCAGCGAGGAAAAGGCGGAGAGGAGCGACATGCTGGCGGCCTCGAAGACGTATTACGGATGTTGCGACGTTCGCATGCGTAGCACGCGGGCGGCGTGTTCGTCGGCGTCGCGCTGTTCGCGGCGGGCGTCATTGCGGGCCTGCACTTCGTCCTGGCGCGACTGCAGGACCTCGTACGAGCCGAGCTTCTGCTTGCTGCGCTGCCATTCGGGCTTCGCGGCCTCCACGCGTGCGGTGGCCTGCTCGAGGATGCGCCGTTGCTGTTCGATCGCCGCGTCGAGCGTGTCGATGAAGGCCTGGAAGTTGCGCACGTTGCCCGCGGCCATGCCGGTGCGCGCCGACTGGGTGAAGCGCGTGTGGTACTCGTCGCGGTAGGTGATGAGCGCCTGCAGCTGCTTCTCGACCTCGCCGCGTTCGCGTTGCACGCGGCCAAGCTTCTGCGTGGCGGCGTCGACGTCGTCCTGGGCGAGGCCGATCAAGGTTTGCAGCGCGGTCTGTTTCGTCATGTCCTGGCTCCAATCAGATGGCCGAGCATTTCGACGCTCTGATCATAGTTCGCGGTTTCGCGAAAACCCTGCTGAAGAAAGGCCTCGATGCGCGGATACAGCGCGATCGCGCGGTCGAGCACGGCGTCGCGCCCGCTCACGTACGCACCCACGTTGATGAGGTCGCGGTTGCGCTGGTAGCGCGAAAGCATCTGCTTGAATGCGCGCGTCTGGTTCAGATGCTGGTCGTCGATCAGCGCGGTCATCGCGCGGCTGATCGAAGCCTCGATGTCGATGGCCGGATAGTGCCCCGCCTCGGCGAGCGCGCGGGAGAGCACGATGTGGCCGTCGAGAATTGCGCGCGCCGAGTCGGCGATCGGGTCCTGCTGGTCGTCGCCTTCGGTGAGCACGGTGTAGAACGCCGTGATCGAGCCGCCGCCCTCGGGGCCGTTGCCGGTGCGCTCGACGAGCGCCGGCAGCTTCGCGAACACCGAGGGCGGATAGCCCTTGGTCGCGGGCGGCTCGCCGATCGCGAGCGCGATCTCGCGCTGCGCCATCGCATAGCGCGTGAGCGAATCCATGAGCAGCAGCACGTGCTTGCCCTGGTCGCGGAAATATTCGGCGAGCGAGGTGCTGTACGCGGCGGCCTGCATGCGCAGGAGCGGCGAGACGTCGGCGGGCGCGGCCACGACGACCGAGCGCGCGAGGCCGTCCTCTCCCAGGATCTGCTCGATGAATTCCTTTACTTCGCGGCCCCGCTCGCCGATCAGGCCGATCACGATGACTTCGGCGCTGGTCGCGCGCGCCATCGTGCCGAGCAGCACCGACTTGCCCACCCCGGAGCCCGCGAAGAGGCCCATGCGCTGGCCGCGCCCGACCGTGAGCAGCGCGTTGATCGCGCGCACGCCCACGTCGAGCACCTTGTGGATCGGCTCGCGGTGCAGCGGGTTGATGACGGGCGCGGTGAGCGGCGCGTCGGCTTCGGTGTTCAGCGGCCCCAGGCCGTCGAGCGGCTTGCCAGAGGCGTCGACCACGCGGCCGAGCATGCCCCAGCCCACCGGCAGGCGCTTCGCGCCCGCCATCGGGTCGGCGATCGGCGCGGTTTCCAGCGGCCAGACGCGCGCGCCGGGCAAGAGGCCCGCGACCTGGGTCGTCGGCATCAGAAAGAGCTTGTCGCCGCCAAAGCCGACCACTTCGGCTTCGGCCATGGGCAGCGAGCTGCCCGGCGGCAGCTCGATCATCACCTCCGCGCCCACGGCGAGGCGCAGCCCCACCGCTTCGAGCACGAGGCCCGCGGCGCGCGTGAGACGCCCGCAGCCGCGCAGGGGCAGCGCGAGCGCATTGCGCTCGCGCACGCCGCGCAGTTGCGCGTTCCACGTGGTCAGGTACGGGTTGGCCGGGTCGTAGTTGTGCGGCGGCACGTAGGGCGCAGGCCGGGCTTCTGCCTTGGGCGGCGCGCCGAGGTCCGTCATGGCTGGCGGTGCGCTGGCGACATTCGCTGCAGCGGCGGTGTCCGCGGCCAGCGCCGCGTCGATCGCATCGATTGCGCCGATCTCGCGCGCCTCGCGGACGTTCGGAATGTCGAGGTCGCCCACGAGCAGCGCGCCGAGCTGCACGGGATCATGCGCGAGCGGGCCGAAGGAGGCGAGCGCCAGTTCCTGCTCGAGCGGCGTGAGGCCGCCCGTGTGGATCGTCTGATGGCTCGCCGGGGGATGATTCACCATGGCCTCGCCTTGCCGAGCGCGGCCGTCACGCGCTCCCAGCGCGTGTGGATGCTGGCGTCGGTTTCGCCCGTCGCGGCCTGCGCGCGGCAGCCGCCGCGCTCGATCGTCGGGTCGGTGCGCACGGTCCAGCCGCGCGCCTGCAGATCGTCCATCAGGTAGGCCTCGACGATCGGCAGGTCGGCGGGGCTCACCACGAGCTGCGGCGAACCCGCGAGCTGCG
>DATBXG010000463.1:0-2982 GCA_036514415.1 Paraburkholderia sp. | reverse complement strand
CGCCAGTCGCAGGCGCACGACCGCCGCAAGCTGCTCGACCTGTGCGTCTTGAGCCTCGGCTTGTACGCGCTTGCGGCCACCGATTACGCCGTGAATTACGGGCTCGCGTTCTATCCCGTGGGCGCGGTGTTCATCGCCATCAGCCTCGGCATACTCGCGGTCACGATCGTGCGTTACGGTCTCATGCGCCCGTACCTGATCGCGGCCACCGTTGCACACGAGGTCGCCACGCCGCTCGCGGCCATCGGCATGCACGCCGAAGAGATCGGCAACGTGCTGCCCGAACTCATGCGCGGCTACCAGCTGGCCGTGCAGCACCAGTTGTGTGTGGACGGGCTGTACCCGGGGCAGTCCGAGCGGCTTTCCTCGCTTGCCACGTCGATCCGCCGCCAGGTGGACAGCACGAGCACCGTGGTCGAGATGTCGCTGGCCTCGTTCACGCTCGACCGGCTCGATCGCCACAGCTTCGAGACCTACCCGATGCGCTCCTGCGTGAATGCCGCGCTCGAGCGCTTTCCGTTTCGACCCGGCGAGCGCGACATGGTGCAGGTTGCGCCCATCGACGCGCAACTGGGTTTCTCGGGCTCCGATTCGCTCGTGGTGTTCGTGCTCTTCAACCTGCTGAAGAACGCGCTCTTCGCGATCCAGGCGGAAATCGCCGAACGCGGCGACAAGGTGAGCGACTACGAAGGCCGCGTGGAGATCAGCGCGACGAGCGAAGCGGGCTGGTGCGTGCTGCGCTTTTCCGATAACGGTTGCGGCATTCCCGCCGATATCCTGCCGCGCGTTTTCGATCCGTTCTATTCGACCAAGTCGCATGGGCGCGGCACCGGCATGGGCCTCACGTTTTGCCGCCGCGTGGCCGAGGCGCTGGGCGGCACGATTGCCTGCGAGTCCGAGCCGCACGTCCACACCACTTTCACGATCCGGCTGCCCGAGCCCGGCACGAGCGCCGACCGCGCGCTCCACGACGCGCCGGCGAAGCCCCGCCGCTGGCCGGCGGGGCAGGATTTCGCCGGCTAGTTCATCCAGCCGGGTTCAGGCCGCCTTTCGAACCCGCTTAGTTCGAACCCGCGGGCAGGACCAGCTCGTACTCCTTCACGCGCTCGATGATGCCGGGCGGAAAGCGGCGGATACGCTTGTCGGTGCCGGCAAAGAGAATCTGCTGATAGCCGAGCGATACGGGCCGCCCGTCAACGCAAAAGCGGAACACGAGATACGCGGAGCACTGACGCACCTGGAAGGTGTTCATATAGCAATCCACGCGCTGGAACGGAAACGTCTCCTGCACGTACTCCTGGTGCGCGCGTTTGGTGACGAACACGCCGCCCGCCGCGAGCAGATTGTTGTGGATGCACTCGTGGAACCAGCGTTCGCGGCAGATGCCCTGCCACTCGAAGTAGCGGGCGAAATACGTGTTCATGAAGGCGTTCGAGTCCTTCAGGTAGATATCGATGACGTGATGGAACGTTTTGGTCGGCGTGGCTTCCATGATTTCGTCGGAGAATCCGGCGGTGCCACGGGAAAGGACGGCGGGAATGGATTCGCGTGCGTACATCAGAATGACTCCAGATAGGGACTGCAGGCGGCAGCCGCGCATGCCTCCTGAAAAAGGGAGGCATGCACCATTCTCTTCGTGTTCCTCTTCATCCAATACCGTGCTCCTCACATACGCGAACCGGTTGATGCGTGCCGGGTGCGATAACGTTTGCGCGATCTGGCTTCGCGCGGCGAACGCTGGCTTCGGGTTGCTGTGTCCAGGTGTCACGCCGCATAATCGACATGTTTTCCTCGCGGCACGGCACGTACCGCATGAGGCGCAGCGCGCTTATCGAGATCCAGCATGAGTTCCATCGTCAGACAGCCGGTTTATCATCCCGTCTCCGTCGTGTTCCTCGACGACAGCCCCGACTTTATCTACGCACTGCGCGGGCTTTTTCCCGGAGCCGGCACGGACCGCTATTTCACGAGCGCGCAGGAGGCGCTGGCCTTCGTCGCTTCGCACGAGGCCCGGCAGAGCGCGCGCAATCCCGCGGCGGGCGCCGCGTGGTCCGAGTTCGAGAAGAAAGGCGGCAACGCGCTGGGAGAGGACGTGATGGCCGACGCGGCGCGCTTTGGCGATATCGCAGCGCTCGTCGTGGACTATGAAATGCCCGAGATGACCGGCATCGAATTCCTGGCTGGCGCGCAGGACCTGGCGTGCACGCGCATCCTGCTCACGGCCACGGCCGACGAATCACACGCGGTGGAAGCGTTCAACGCGGGGCTCATCGACTTCTACGTGAAGAAGTCGGATCCGGCCATGACGCGCAAGCTGCGCGGCGCGATCGACGACGCCAAGCGCAAGTTCTGCGCGCGGCGCGGGCATATCGGCGTGCATGGGGTGGGCGCGATCTACGCGAACCGGCGCACCGCCGACGTGCTGCACGAACTCGCGCAGCGCGAGCGCATTGTCGAGTACTACTGGCGGCCCGAGCAGAATGCCGTGCTGACGTTCGACGCCGAAGGCAACGCCGGCGTGTTCCTCGCGTGGGACAGCCACGACTGGGCGGCGCAATGCGACGTCGTGACCGACGAAGGCGGGCCCGAAGCGTTGCGCGAGGAAATGGCGTCGCGACGCGTGATGCCCGTGTACTGGCCGCACGAGGCGTACCGTCCCGGCATGTCGCGCGTGGCGTTCGCGACGCCGCAGCCGGTGCCCGGGCTCGACGACACGCATACGAGCTGGACCCGCATCGACGATCCGCGGCTCGCGCCGGGGTTGATGACGTTCGCGGCATGGCGCGCGGCGCAGGGCGCGGCAGGCGAGGGCGGGCGAATCGCGTGACGTTGCGCGCTACGGCGTGCGCTTGCGTGCTGCTGCGTAAGCGCAGGCCATGCACCGTGCGCGCGGCGCATGGCCTGAAGCGAAACCGCTCTTAGAACGTTTCCCAGTCCGCCGTGTCGTTCGATGCCGTAGCCACGGGCTTCGCGGCGGATGCC
>DATBXG010000462.1:0-3434 GCA_036514415.1 Paraburkholderia sp. | reverse complement strand
TGTCGGCGAGTGCGCGCGAGAGCGCTTCGAGATCGTTGAATTCGACCACGCGTGTGGTCGGCAGCAGGTCGTGCACCTGGCCCAGCAGGCTCGCGCGCTGCGTGGGCCGGCCGTCGACGAGATCGACGAACACATCGTCCACGGTGCCGTGATAGCAGCCGTTGAACACGACGATCGTGCGCCGCCCCGTGGCCGCGCGCGCCCAGCGCACGGCGAAGCGGTTGGCGTCGCTCGCGGTCATCGCGAACTGCCAGTAAGGGAGGCCGAAGCGCTGTGCAAGCGCCTCGCCCACCGCCACGGCGTCCTCGCCCGGCAGCATGGTCGTGAAGCCGCGCTGCGCCTGGGCTGCGAGCGCGCGCGCCACGGGCTGCGGCGCATGGCCGAACATCGCGCCCGTGTCGCCGAGGCAGAAGTCGGCGTAGCGGTGGCCATCCACGTCGGTGAAGGTTGCGCCGCGCGCGGCATCGACATAGAGCGAGAAAGGCGTGGACCAGTCGTTCATCCAGTGCAGCGGCACGCCGAACAGCAGATGCTGCGCGGCCTGCGCGGACAATGCCTGCGACTTCGGGCGCGCGGCGATGAAGGCTTCGCGCTCGCGGGCGAGGACGCGTTGCGCGCAGTCCCAGTTCACGCCTTGACGGCTTTGCATGCGTGTCTCCTTGCGATTTGATCAAATCTTCGCATGACACATAGTGGAAGTAAATTTGATCAAATTCGCAGAGGCCCAAAAAAAGGCGCGATGCCATACGGCATCGCGCCTTTTTGCAGTCAAAGCCGTGCGTTACTTCCTGTCGATCGAGATCGCTCCCGGACCCGTCACCGCGAGTGCGAGCAGGCCGCCTGCGATGCTGATGTTCTTGTAGAAGTTGATCATGTTCGCCATTTGATCCGCGCCGGTCATGGTCCAGAAATGATGGCCGATGAACGCCGTCGCGACGGTGTAGATCGCCAGCAACACGGCGAGCGGCCGCGTGTAGAAGCCAACGAGAAGCAGAACGCCAACCGCGAACTCCATGATCACGGCGATGACCGCCGAGATCATCGGCACGGGCGCGCCCACATGCGCCATATAGTCGACGGTGCCCGAAAAGCCCGTGATCTTGGACCAGCCGAACAGGATGAACAGGGACGTCAGCAGGATGCGCGAAACGAGCAGCACGACGTCATTGCCGGGCCCGAACAGGTTGTATCGCATGGTTTTCTCCGAAGAAGATTTAAGCAGTTCACTACGTATGACTTCGCGCTTGCCGGGCGGCGGCCCGCTTTCACGCGCCTTCAAAGGGCGGTCCGCCGCGCTCAGGTCAACGCCAGATCAGGGCAACGTTACGACCAGAGCTCCGACACTTCGATATTACGCAGATCGAACACGAGGACCTCTGCATCGTGTCCGTCGCTGAAGCTCAACTCGCGCTCGGAGCGGATGCGCGCGCCATCGCCTTCGCCGAGTTCAACGCCGTTCAGCTTCACACTGCCGCGCGCCACGTGAACGTAGGCGTAGCGGTCTGCGCCAACTTCGAGTTTCGCCGTTTCCGCGCCATCGAGGCGGCTGGCATACACGCGGGCATCCTGGCGCAGCAGCAGCGAGTCTTCGGCGCCGTCCGGCGAGAGGATCAGGCGGAACTTGCCGCGCTTTTCCTCATCGGCGATGTTCTTCTGCTGGTAGCGCGGCTGCGCGCCCTTCACGTTCGGTGCAATCCAGATCTGCAGGAAGTGCACCGGGTCGTTCGCCGAGTGGTTGAACTCGCTGTGCGCGACGCCCGTGCCGGCGCTCATCAACTGCACGTCGCCGGGGACGATCACCGAGCCCGTGCCCATCGAGTCCTTGTGCTCGAGCGCGCCTTCCAGCACGTACGAGAAGATTTCCATGTCGCGGTGCGGGTGCTTGCCGAAGCCGCGCGCCGGGGCGACGCGGTCGTCGTTGATCACGAGCAGATCCGAGAAGCCGACCTGCTTCGGATCGTAGTAGTTGGCAAAGGAAAACGTATGACGCGAGCTGAGCCAGCCATGTTCGCCGCGGCCGCGTTGGTCTGCCTTGCGAAGTTCGATCATTTTCGTCTCTCCATTTGAATCGTTTCGATTCGGTGTCTGGTTGCGATGGAATGAATTCTAGGTCAATCAAATCGGATTGAATCGCCGTAGAATACGACTAACTGTCACATATAAGTGGACAATCGGAATGCAACTCGACGACATGCGGATCTTCGTGAACACCGTGGATGCGGGCAATTTCACGGCGGCGGCGCACCGGCTGCGGCTTTCCAAGCAGTTCGTGAGCCGGCGCGTGGCGGCGCTGGAGGCGGATCTGGGTGCGCGCCTGCTCGTGCGCAACACGCGCAAACTGGCGGTCACCGACCAGGGCCTGGACTTCTACGAGCGCGCGAAGCGCATTCTCGCGGACGTGGCCGAGGCCGAGCAGGCCATGTCGGACCGGCGCAGCGAGCCCCGCGGGCTCCTGAAAGTGAGCGCGCCGATGTCGTTCGGCATGGCGCATCTCTCGCCGCTCGTGGCCGAATTTCTGCGCGAACATCCGGACGTGCGCTTCGACATGGACCTGAGCGACCGCACTGTCGACGTGATCGGCGAGGGCTTCGACATGGCGCTGCGCATCGGGCGCCTCGCGGATTCCACGCTGGTCGCGCAAAAGCTCATCGACGTGCGCATGATCGCCTGCTGCAGCCCCGGTTACCGGCGCCGCCAGCGCGCGCCCCAAACGCCTGCGGACCTCGTGCAGCACGCCTGCCTGCCTTATGGGCAGCAGGGCCGCGCGCCGTGGGAATTCATCGTCGATGGCGTGCGCACGCCGTTCGACGTGCACGGGCCGCTGCGCGCGAACAACGGCGAAGTGATTCGCGACGCGGCCGTTGCCGGGCTCGGCATCTGCTACCTGCCTGACTTCATCGTGGCGGGATCGGTGGATGCGGGGCTCCTCGTCGAGGTGCTCGAACCGTTCATGCCGCCGCCCAATGCGCTGCATGTGTTGTATCCGCAGCATCGTGAAGCTTCCGTGACGATTCGCGCATTCACGCAATACTTGCGCGAGCGGCTCACGGCGCGTGCGGCGACCGCGCGCGGCGGGGCGCTTTGACGCGGCAAGCCTGCGGATCTTGTGAAACGGCCGTTGTGTCTGCATCTAGTGCGTAAAGCCTCGTGGGCGAGCGCAAGCGATGTGGGTCAGGCCCGCGGAACCCGACGCATGCCGCTGCAATCACACTGAAAGCCGGGCATCCGCTGTCTCGCAGATGCACTGCCGAATGCACCACAAATCGGCAGGCACGTGAGGCGCAATGTCGCACTTTCGTTGTATGCTCACCGCCCCGAGGGTTGCTCGGGCCGCTCGAAGCGAGTTCGATGCGGGCGCGGAACCCCTTGCTGGCGGGCCTTCGAGGAATGCTATGGGGCCCGATAGGCAGGGTTTATACCGGCGATCAAAGCAA
>DATBXG010000461.1:0-11421 GCA_036514415.1 Paraburkholderia sp. | reverse complement strand
GGCGGTGGCCGTTGGCCATATCGCCGACGAACTCGTCGAGCGTCTCACGCCGCGCGTGAAGGCGCTGCAGATCGGCAGCGGCATGGACGGCGCGTCGGAAATGGGGCCGCTCGTCACGGGTGTGCATCGCGCGAAAGTGCTGGGCTATATCGAGGCGGGTGTGGCTGCGGGGGCCAGGCTTGTCGTGGATGGGCGCGGCCACAAGGTGGATGGTCATGAGGACGGCTTCTTCCTCGGCGGTACGCTATTCGACGGTGTGAAGACCGACATGACGATCTACAAGGAAGAGATCTTCGGGCCGGTGCTTGCGGTCGTGCGTGTGCCGGACTTCGCGAGCGCCGTCGAGTTGATCAACGCGCATGAATTCGCCAACGGCGTGTCGTGCTACACCTCGGACGGCGGTGTCGCGCGCGCGTTCTCGCGCCAGATCAAGGTGGGCATGGTGGGCATCAACGTGCCGATTCCGGTGCCGATGGCGTGGCACTCGTTCGGCGGCTGGAAGCGCTCGCTGTTCGGCGATCACCATGCGTACGGGGAGGAAGGCGTGCGCTTCTACACGCGCTACAAGAGCATCATGCAACGCTGGCCGGACAGCATCGCAAAGGGCGCCGAGTTCACGATGCCGGTGGCGAAGTAGGTGGGCGGGAGCCGGGCGGTTTATCAAGCATAACGAAGTACCTGGCGCCGTCGGGCGCAGCAATGGCAGTTCAAAAAAGACACCAAAGAGAAACAGCAGGAGACACATCATGCCCGCAACGAGCGAAACCCCAGGAGCACGCGGCGCGTCCTCGCGTCGCCTCGAAGGTGAATTCGACTATGTGATCGTCGGCGCCGGCACCGCGGGTTGCGTGCTCGCCAACCGTTTGACCGAAGACGCGGATGTTTCCGTCCTGCTCATCGAGGCGGGCGGCACGGACGACTATCACTGGATTCACATCCCCGTCGGCTATCTGTACTGCATCGGCAATCCGCGCACCGACTGGCTGTACAAGACCGCCGCCGAAAAGGGCCTCAACGGGCGCTCGCTCTCGTATCCGCGCGGGCGCGTGCTGGGTGGCTCGTCGTCGATCAACGGCATGATCTACATGCGCGGCCAGCGCGAGGATTACGACAGCTGGGCGCGCGAGACCGGCGATTCCGCGTGGTCATGGGACAGCGTGCTGCCCGTGTTCCGCCGCAGCGAGGATCACCACGGCGGCGCAAGCGAGTTTCACGGCGCGGGCGGCGAATGGCGCGTCGAGAAGCAGCGGCTCAAGTGGCAGATTCTCGAATCGTTCGCCAGGGCGGCAGAGGAGCAGGGCATTGCCGCCACCGACGACTTCAACCGCGGCGACAACAGCGGCGTGGGCTATTTCGAGGTGAACCAGAAGCGCGGCGTGCGCTGGAACGCGTCGAAGGCATTTCTGCGCGCGGCGATGAAGCGCCCCAATCTCACGGTCGTGACCGGCGCGCTCACGCAGCGCGTGATTTTCGAAGGCAAGCGCTGCGTGGGCGTGGAGTATCGCGGTGATGTTGACTACGTCGCCCGGGCACGCTGCGAAGTCATCCTGAGCGCGGGCGCCGTGAATTCGCCGCAACTGCTCGAGCTTTCCGGCATCGGCGATGCGCAGCGGCTCGCCCAGCTTGGCATCGGCGTCGTGCAGGATCTGCGCGGGGTGGGCGAGAACCTTCAGGACCATCTGCAGTTGCGCATGGCGTTTCGCGTGAACGGCGTACGCACGCTCAACACGGCCTCCGCGCATTGGTGGGGCAAGCTGATGATCGGCATGCAGTACGCGTTTTTCCAGAGCGGACCGATGTCGATGGCGCCCTCGCAGCTCGGCGCCTTCGCGAAATCGGACCCGGGCGATCCGGCACTCACGCGGCCCGACCTCCAGTATCACGTGCAGCCGCTGTCGCTCGACCGCTTCGGTGAGCCGCTGCATCCTTTCAACGCGTTCACGGCCTCGGTGTGCAACCTGCAACCGACTTCGCGCGGCAGCATCCACGCCGTTTCGGCGGACCCGTCGCAGGCGCCCTTGATCGCGCCCAATTATCTTTCGACCGACCACGACTTGCGCGTCGCCGCCAATGCGTTGCGGCTCACGCGGCGCATTGCAGGGTCCGCGGCGCTGGCGCGTTACCAGCCGCAGGAGATCCTGCCGGGGCTCGCGTTTCAGACCGAGGAAGAACTGCGCGAAGCGGCCGGCAACGTGGGCACGACGATCTTTCACCCGGTGGGGACCTGCCGCATGGGCCGTGCCGACGACCCCGACGCCGTGGTCGACGCGCGCCTGCGCGTGCGCGGCGTGGCGGGCCTGCGTGTGGTGGATGCCTCGGTCATGCCGACCATTGCCTCGGGCAACACGAATTCGCCGACGCTGATGATCGCGGAGCGCGCCGCCGGGATGGTGCGCGCCGATCGCCGCGAGGGTGCGCGCGGGAACAGGGAGGCCGCCGCGAGCGCGACGATGACGACCGCCTGAGGGCGTTGGGCGACGCACACGAAGCAGGCACGAAGCGCGTCGTTCTGGAGACTATGTGGGACGCACGCGGAGAGCCCTCGCGTGCGTGTCCTTGCACGCCTGTCATCCGCTCGCTTGTGCCGATATTGTGCCTATCTTGCGCACATCTTCCGCGAATCCGTCGTGAACATGCGTTTGCCAGGCGGGTTTTCGTTGTGGCGCTCCCTTAAGTGCAAATCCCAATGATTGCGCTGCATCATTGGCGAGACAATGTCTCGAAAGTCGGCAGGCGCGCGTTGCGCGCATCGGGAGGCGCGCCGCAACGTCCGCGCCGGACCCCACCGTGCACTGTCACGCACGGACGGTCTGCAGTGTTACGCCTTACCACGCTCGGAAGGGGACATGATTCTCGGCGACACGATTCTGGAGACGCGCGGCCTCACGAAACAGTTCAAGGGCTTCACGGCCGTGAACGGCGTGAACCTGCGCGTGTGCCGCGGCTCGATCCATGCGCTGATCGGACCGAACGGCGCGGGCAAGACGACCTGCTTCAACCTGCTCACCAAGTTCCTCGTGCCAAGCGCGGGGCGCATCGTCTTCAACGGCATCGACATCACGCATGAGCGGCCGGCGCAGATCGCGCGGCGCGGCATCATCCGTTCGTTCCAGATATCGGCCGTGTTTCCGCACCTCACGGCGCTGCAGAACGTGCGTGTGGGCCTGCAGCGCTCGCTGGGCACCGCGTACCACTTCTGGAAGAGCGAGCGCACGCTCGCCGAGCTCAACGACCGTGCCATGGACCTGCTCACGCAGGTGGGACTCACCGATTTCGCCGATGTGCCGACCGTCGAGCTTGCTTACGGCCGCAAGCGCGCGCTGGAAATCGCCACGACGCTCGCGATGGAACCCGAACTGATGCTGCTCGACGAACCGACCCAGGGCATGGGCCACGAGGACGTGGACCGCGTGACGGCGCTCATCAAGAAGGTTTCGGCCGGACGCACCATCCTCATGGTCGAGCACAACATGAACGTGATTGCGGGCATCTCCGACACCATCACGGTGCTCCAGCGCGGCGAGGTGCTCGCCGAAGGCAGCTACGCGGAAGTCTCGAAGAACCCGCTCGTCGCCGAGGCCTATATGGGCAGTGCGGACGCGGCGCTGACGGGGGCGCACGCATGAACACGGTCACCGAACGCGAGACGGCCGCCGCCGCGGGCGCCGCCGAGGGCGAGAACGCGCTGGAGATCGCCGGTCTGCAGGCGTGGTACGGCGAATCGCACATCCTGCACGGCGTGGATCTCACCGTTGGGCGCGGCGAGGTCGTCACCCTGCTCGGGCGCAACGGCGCGGGACGCACGACGACGCTGCGCGCCATCATGGGACTTACCGGGCGGCGCACAGGGTCGATCCGCATTGGCGGGCGCGAGACCATCCACATGCCCACCTATCGCATCGCGTATTGCGGCGTGGGTTATTGCCCCGAGGAGCGCGGCATTTTCGCGAGCCTCTCGTGCGAAGAGAACCTGCTGCTGCCTCCGCACATCGGCGCAAAGGGTGCAAAGCTCGCTGAGGGGATGTCGCTCGACGAGATCTACGCGATGTTCCCCAATCTCGCCGAGCGGCGCAACAGCCAGGGCACGCGCCTCTCGGGCGGCGAACAGCAGATGCTTGCCGTGGCGCGCATCCTGCGCACGGGCGCGAACCTGCTGCTGCTCGACGAGATTTCCGAAGGCCTCGCGCCCGTGATCGTTCAGGCGCTAGCGCGCATGATCCTCACGCTGAAGGCGCGCGGCTACACCGTCGTGATGGTCGAGCAGAACTTCCGCTTCGCGGCGCCGCTTGCCGACCGGTTCTATGTGATGGAGCACGGGCGCATCGTCGAGCATTTCGGCACTGCCGAGCTCGAAGGGAAGATGCCGGTGCTGCACGATCTGCTGGGCGTTTAACCCGCCGTACGCATTGCGCGCGACCCTGACGTGAGACGGGCGCCGCGCGACTTGCCTTGCCTGAGCAGTTCATGGAGTGTTCCTGAATAACTACGCAACCAAAGAAGGAGACTGCAATGAAGAAAACCACGTTCGCGCGGCTCGCGGGCCTTTTTGCCGCCTCGGCAGCTGCGATGGCGTTCAGCGCGGGGAGCGCGCAGGCCGCCGACGACGCGGTCAAGATCGGCTTCATCACCGACATGTCGGGCCTCTATGCCGACGACGACGGCCAGGGCGGCCTCACGGCGATCAAGATGGCGGTCGCGGACTTTGGCGGCAAGGTGCTCGGCAAGCCGATCCAGGTCGTGTACGCGGACCACCAGAACAAGGCGGACATCGCCGCCTCGAAGGCGCGCGAATGGTTCGACCGTGACGGGCTCACCCTGCTGCTCGGCGGCACGAACTCGGCGACTGCGCTGGCGATGAACAAGGTCGCGGAAGAGAAGAAGCGCGTGTACTTCAACATGGGCGCGGGCACGGATGCGCTGACGAACGAGCAGTGCACGCCGTACACGGTCCACTATGGCTACGACACGGTGGCGCTCGCGAAGGGCACGGGCCTCGCGGTGCTCAAGCAGGGCGGCAAGACCTGGTTCTTCCTGACCGCCGACTACGCGTTCGGCAAGTCGCTCGAGAAGAACACCGCGGACGTCGTGAAGGCGAACGGCGGCCAGGTGCTCGGCGAGGTGCGCCATCCGCTCTCGGCGTCGGACTTCTCGTCGTTCCTGCTGCAGGCGCAGTCGTCGAAGGCGCAGATCCTCGGCCTCGCGAACGCGGGCGGCGATACGGTCAACGCGATCAAGGCGGCCAAGGAATTCGGCATCAACAAGACGATGAAGACCGCGGCGCTGCTGATGTTCCTGCCCGACATCCACAGCCTCGGGCTCGACACGACGCAGGGCCTCGTGCTGACGACCGGCTGGTACTGGGATCAGAACGACGACACGCGCAAGTGGGCGCAGCGCTATTTCGACCAGACGAAGAAGATGCCGTCGGAACTGCAGGCGGCCGACTATTCGGCGGCGACGACCTACCTGAAGGCCGTGCAGGCAGCCGGCACGACGGACGCCGACAAGGTCATGGAGCAGTTGAAGAAGACGAAGGTCAACGACTTCTATACGAAGGGCGGCTATATCCGTCAGGACGGCGTGCTGATCCACGACATGTATCTGGTCGAGGTGAAGAAGCCGTCCGAGTCGAAGAAGCCGTGGGACTACTACAAGGTGGTGCAGACGATCCCGGGCGAGCAGGCGTACACGAGCAAGCAGGAATCGAAATGCGCGCTGTGGAAGTAAGCGCGCTCGCGTAACTGCGGCAGTCGCATGCCGCGCTTCGCGCCGGGTTCGTGCGCGGGGCGCGGCATGAGTGCGTATTCCGTTAATGCGTTAATGCGTCAATGGGCGGCTTTCATGACGATTTTTGGCATTCCGCTTCCGGCAATGCTGAGCCAGTTGCTTCTAGGGCTCGTGAACGGCTCGTTCTACGCGATCCTGAGTCTTGGCCTCGCGGTGATCTTCGGCATGCTCAATGTGATCAACTTCGCTCACGGCGCGTTGTTCATGCTGGGCGCGATGCTGACCTGGATGGGGCTCGCGTACTTCGATCTGCCGTACTGGGCGATGCTCGTCGTCGCCCCGCTCGTGGTGGGCGTATTCGGCGTCGTGATCGAGCGCTCCATGCTGCGCTGGCTCTACCGGCTCGATCATCTGTACGGACTCCTGCTCACATTCGGTCTCACGCTCGTGGTGGAGGGCGTGTTCCGCTCGATCTACGGCTCGTCGGGGCAGCCCTATGACGTGCCCGACCTGCTCGCGGGCGCGACCAATCTCGGCTTCATGTATCTGCCCAACTATCGCGCGTGGGTGGTGGTGGCTTCGCTCGCCGTGTGCTTCGCCACGTGGTTCGTAATTGAAAAGACGCGCCTGGGCGCCTATTTGCGCGCGGGCACGGAGAATCCCAAGCTCGTCGAGGCGTTCGGCATCAACGTGCCGCTCATGATCACGCTCACGTACGGCTTTGGCGTCGCACTCGCGGCGTTCGCGGGCGTGCTCGCGGCGCCCGTGATCCAGGTGTCGCCGCTCATGGGCCAGCCGATGATCATCACCGTGTTCGCCGTGGTCGTGATCGGCGGCATGGGCTCGATCATGGGCTCGATCCTCACGGGCCTGCTGCTCGGCGTGATCGAGGGCTTCACGCGGGTTTTCTGGCCCGAAGCCTCCGCGACCGTGGTGTTCGTGATCATGGCGATCGTGCTGCTGATTCGCCCCGCTGGCCTCTTCGGCAAGGAACGATGATGCAAAGAAAAGCGCTTTATGGTTTGTTGCTGATCGGGCTGATCGCTGCGCCGTTCATTGGCGCCTATCCGCTCTTCGTCATGAAGGTGCTGTGCTTCGCGCTGTTCGCCGCGGCCTTCAACCTGCTGATCGGCTATACGGGCCTGCTCTCGTTTGGCCACGCGATGTTTCTCGCGAGCGCGGGCTATACGTCCGGCTATGCGATCCAGTCGCTCGGTTTCACGCCCGAACTGGGCGTGATCGCGGGCACGGCGGTCGCCACGGTCCTCGGGCTCGTCGTGGGAATCTTCGCGATTCGCCGGCAGGGCATCTACTTCTCGATGGTCACGCTCGCGCTCGCGCAGATGGTCTACTTCGTGTTCCTCCAGGCGCCGTTCACGCATGGCGAAGACGGGCTGCAAGGCGTGCCGCGCGGCAAGCTGTTCGGCGTGCTCGGGCTCGATTCGGATCTCGCGCTCTACTACGTCGTGCTCGTGGTGATGGTGCTCGCGTTCATGCTGATCGTGCGCATCGTGCATTCGCCCTTCGGGCAGGTGCTCATTGCGATCAAGGAGAACGAGCCGCGCGCGGTTTCGCTTGGCTACGACACCGACCGCTTCAAGCTGCTCGCGTTCGTGCTTTCGGCGGGGCTCGCGGGTCTCGCCGGCGCGCTCAAGGTGCTCGTGCTCGGCTTCGAAACGCTCGGCGACGCGTACTGGACCATGTCCGGCCTCGTGATCCTCATGACGCTCGTGGGCGGCATGGGAACGCTGTTCGGGCCGCTGCTCGGCGCAGCGTTGATCGTCGCGCTGGAGGACCGGCTGGGCGATATCGGCACGGCGCTCGCACGCGGGACGGGTGTGGAGTGGTTCCGCTCACTCGGTGAGTCCACAACGATCGTCACGGGCATTATCTTTATCGCCTGCGTGCTGGCGTTCCGGCGCGGCATCGTCGGCGAGATCGTGGCGCGCGTGCGGCCGCTGCGGGCGTAAGGCGAGGGCCCTGCGACGCCTCGCTGTGAGCCCCCCTTCGCACTTCCGGACTACGATAGAATGCCGCTGATTCGCATAACCATGTCGCGTTGCGGCATGCCGGAGTGCCCCGCCGTGCGACAAACTCGTGGCAATGCGCCCCATTACGGTGCCGCACTGCACCACTAGGGTAAATGCTAGTTGCCGGTCAAGGGGGTGAAGTTTAAAGTTGCACCTAGTTCTGATGCACCGAATTTGCAGGTGGAGAACGAGGAGACAACTGAGGCACCAAGTGCCCGGACAAGGAAGCGCTGTTGGACGAGAGTCCAACAGCGCTTTTTATATTTCTGCGCGCATTTTCGACCTTGGGTCGATTATCTTTTCCCCGCTGCTGCGTGCTGGATTGACACGCGGTTTTCGCACTTTCTCACGCACGGATTTTCCCTTCCCGAGTTACGCAAAATCGAGCCGCGAGGCATGACTTGCCCGCTGCACAAGCGTTTGCGCGTTACGCAAAACGAGCGCCCAGTTCCTCGTGCCGTAAGCAGATGGAAAGCACTTGCCATCTGAATACGCAGACCGCTACACTCGCCAATCACCGACCATGCGGTCAGCTTTATTGCGTTGATCTCCCGCAACGATTATCGATTTGCCCGGATTTGCCCGGACGGTAATCGGCGGCGGTGCGCCACAAAATCCGGCGCATTAAAGAAAACGAATATCGAAGGAGTGGAGATGCGGTTGGTTTGGCGTTGGATGGGTGCGGCTTGCGTCGCGACCGGGGTGCTCGCGGCGACGGCCGGCGGCGCGTATGCAGACGTGAAGATCGGCGTGACGCTGTCGGCTACCGGCCCGGCCGCCTCGCTCGGCATTCCGGAAAAGAACACGGTTGCGCTGTTGCCGAAGGAAATTGCGGGCCAGAAAGTCGATTACATCGTGCTCGACGACGCCACCGACTCCACACAGGCCGTGAAGAACGCGCGCAAGCTCACGAGCGAAGATCATGTCGACGCGCTGATCGGCTCGACTGTCGTGCCGAATTCGCTCGCCATGATCGACGTGGCCTCGGAAACGTCCACGCCGATGATCTCCATGGCCGCCGCGGCCTCCATCGTCGAACCCATGGACGTGAAGCGCGCCTGGGTCTTCAAGACACCGCAGAACGACGCGCTGATGGCCGGCGCCATCGCGCAGCACATGGCCGCGCACGGCGTGAGGACGGTGGCCTTCATCGGCTTCGCAGATGCCTACGGCGAGAACTGGTACAAGGAATTCAGCGCGGCGGCGGCGAAGGAGGGCATCAAGGTCGTGGCGAACGAACGCTTCGCGCGCAATGACGCCTCGGTCACGGGCCAGGTGCTCAAGATGATCTCGCAGCACCCCGATGCGGTGTTGATCGCGGGCGCGGGCACGCCGGCCGCGCTGCCGCAGAAGACGCTCAAGGAGCGCGGCTACGCGGGCAAGTACTACCAGACCCATGGCGTCGCCAACAACGACTTCCTGCGCGTGTGCGGCAAGGATTGCGACGGTACGTATCTGCCCGCGGGGCCGCTGCTCGTCGCCGATCAGTTGCCCGATTCGAACCCTGTGAAGCAATCGGCGCTCGCGTACAAGGCTGCGTATGAAAAGGCTTACGGCGCAGGCTCGATTTCGACTTTCGGCGGTCACGCATGGGACGCGGGCCTGTCGCTCCAGCGCGCGATTCCGCTCGCGCTGAAGGCCGGTCAGCCGGGCACGAAGGCGTTTCGCGAGGCGCTGCGCGCCGCGCTCGAAAACTCGCATGACGTGGCGGGCGCGCACGGCATCTTCAACATGAGCGCGACGGATCACGCCGGGCTCGATCAGCGTGCCCGCGTGATGGTGGAGATCGTCGGCGGCAAGTGGAAGCTCGCCGGCGATTGAGCGTCGGTTGAACGCCACACGGACCACGAGAAAGGCACGCATTGGCGGTGCCTTTTTTGTTGCCTGCGCAATGGTTTCGCGGGGGCGATCAGCAGGGTAAGTAGCAGGGCAAGAAGCAGGGCAGGGGCAGTAAGGAGTCGATAAAGCGGAAAGCGCGTGCGGCGGCTTGTGCAGCGCCGCAGGCAGGGAAAACCATGCATTACACGCGCGATCCCGATTACTACACTCAAAGGCCGGCGCCGATTTACGAAGATCGTAGTGATTTCACGGCAAAGCGGCGCAGGTTCAATAGACAACACGCAGAGCAAGCGTTTGGAGACGCGCAATGAAAACGAAGAAGTGGGTTATGAGGTCGATTAGTGCCGGACTCGCAGCGGCGCTGATGGGCACGGCAGGCCTTGCCGCCGCCCAGGTGAAAATCGGCGTGACGCTCTCGGCAACGGGGCCGGCGGCGTCGCTCGGCATTCCCGAGAAGAACACCATCGCGCTGCTGCCCAAGGAGATCGCGGGCAAGAGCGTGCAGTACATCGTGCTCGACGACGCCTCGGACACGAGCAAGGCCGTGCAGAACACGCACAAGCTGATCGACGAAGACCACGTGGATGCCATCATCGGCTCCTCGGTCACGCCGAACTCGCTCGCCATGCTCGACGTCGTCTCGCAAGGCAAGACGCCGATGATCTCGCTCGCGGCATCGGCAGCGATCGTCAGTCCAATGGACGCGAAGCGTCAGTGGGCCTTCAAGACGCCGCAGAACGACAGCCTGATGGCAGATGCGCTCGCGGGCTACATGGAGAAGCAGGGCGTGAAGACGGTGGGCTTCATCGGCTTCACCGACGCCTACGGCGACAGCTGGTTCAAGGAGTTCGGCAACGCGGCCGCGAAGCACAACCTCAAGATCGTGGCGAACGAGCGCTATAACCGCACCGATTCGTCGGTGACGGGCCAGGCGCTGAAGCTGATGGCGGCGAACCCCGATGCCGTGCTGATCGCCGGGTCGGGCACGCCTGCCGCGCTTCCCGCGACGACGCTCAAGGACCGCGGCTACAAGGGCAAGGTCTTTCAGACGCACGGCGTGGCGAACAACGACTTCCTGCGCGTTTGCGGCAAGGACTGCGAAGGCGAGCTGCTGCCCGCAGGCCCGATCCTCGTGGCCGACCAGTTGCCCGATTCGAACCCGGTGAAGAAGTCGGCGCTCGCCTATAAGTCGGCCTACGAGAAGGCGTATGGCGCGGGCACGGTGGCGACCTTCGGCGGCCATGCGTGGGATGCAGGCCAGCTGCTCGAGCGCGCGATTCCGGTCGCGCTGAAGGCGGGCGAGCCGGGCACGGAAGCGTTCCGTGTGGCGCTGCGCGGCGCGCTCGAGAGCACGCATGACGTGGCGGGCGCGCACGGCATCTTCAACATGAGCGCGGCGGATCATGCGGGCCTCGACCAGCGCGGACGCGTGATCGTCGGGATCGTCAACAACAAGTGGAAGCTGCAGAGCGAGTAACGGGCGGCGCACGGGAAAGCGCTGCGCGTTTTCCCGTGAAACACACGCGCGTACCACAGCGTCATTCTGGCCACTGAAAATCACGACCGGTGTGCGGCTTCAGCGCTGCGCACCGGCTTCTCACACGTGAAGTCCGAACCCGGTGTTCGCCGGTTCTTTCCCGCATCGCCGTTTTTTTCCGGGTTGTTTTTTTCCGGGTTCTTTCCGGGTTCCAGAAGGTTTCAGGAAGAGGGGAGTATGGATTTATCGATCGCCGCGATCCTCGCGCAGGACGGCATCACCACCGGTGCGATCTACGCGCTGCTCGCGCTCGCCCTGGTGCTGGTGTTTTCCGTCACGCGGGTGATC
>DATBXG010000460.1:0-4288 GCA_036514415.1 Paraburkholderia sp. | reverse complement strand
TGCCGGTTTATCCCGGCGAAATGCAGTGCCGGTGCCTTGCCGCGCGGGTCGAGGCATTCGACGAGGCAGGGCGCGCCTGCATCGACGAGGTCGGCGAACTCGTGTGCACGGCGCCCATGCCGTCGATGCCGCTCTACTTCTGGCGCGACGCAGAAAACCGGCGCTACCGCGAGAGCTACTTCGACATGTTTCCTGGCATCTGGCGCCACGGCGACTGGCTGCGCATCACGCCCACGGGCGGCGCGATCATCTACGGGCGCTCGGACGCCACCATCAACCGCCACGGCATTCGCATGGGCACGAGCGAGCTGTATCGCGCCGTGGAGTCGCTGCCCGAAGTGCTTGACAGCCTCGTGGTCGATCTCGAGTACCTGGGGCGCGCGTCGTCGATGCCGCTCTTCGTCGTGCTACGCCCCGGCGTCGAACTGGACGACGCGCTCGCGGAGCGCATTCGCGCGCGCGTGCGCGAGGCGCTCTCGGCACGGCATGTGCCCGACGAGATCCACCAGGTTCAGGCCGTGCCGCGCACGCTCTCGGGCAAGAAGATGGAGGTGCCGATCAAGCGGCTCCTGCTCGGGCAACCGCTCGAGAAGGTCGCGAATCCCGACACCATGGCCAACCCCGAAAGTCTCGCGTGGTTCGCGGCCTTCGCGCAGGCGAGGGGCGGGGCGGCTTGATGCCGTGGCGGCCCGGCGCGCGTCGTCGCAAGACTTTTGGGGCGCGATGCGCTGCGTCGTTTTAGAATGGCGCGCAGGCTCACGCGAGCGTGCGCCCCTGTCTCATTCCAGCCGCCTCCTCTCGTCAACGCATGCCATCGCCTAGCGCCACCGTTCCCATCTCGCTCGTCAACGGCTTTCTCGCCGCCGCCGATGCAGAGCCCGCCGTGATCCGCCGCTATCTCAACGAAGCGGGCATCGCGCCGGAACTGCTCGCCAAGCCGGGCGGACGCGTGACGGAGGAGCAGTTTTCAAACCTCTATCAAACGCTCGCCATCGAAGTCGATGACGAGATGCCCGGCATCTTCAGCCGGCCGATGCGCAGCGGCACGCTCAAGTTTCTCTGCCTGAGCCTGCTTGACGCACGCAACCTCGAAACGGCGCTGCATCGCTTCGACCAGTTTTTCCATATCGTGCTCGACGATTTCCGGCTCGAATCGCGCCGCCAGGGGCTCGTTGCCCAGGTGGCATTACGCGCCAACCCGGAATACGGCGCGATCGGGCCGCTCGGCCAGGAGCTGACGCTCAAGCTTGCGCACGGCGTCTCGTCCTGGCTGATCGGCCAGCGCATTCCGCTCCTGCAAGTCGACTTCGCCTGTGCGCAGCCGCCTCACGCACTCGACCACCGTTATTTCTTTTCGGGGCCCGTGCGCTTTGGCTGCGAGGCCACGCTCATGCGCTTTAGCGCGGCCTATCTCGACATGCCGATCCGGCAGAGCAAGCGCAACCTGCGCGCGTTTCTCGCGCGCTCGCCCGGCGACTGGATCTTCGAGACGTTCAGCGAGCAGCTCGTGAGCCACAACGTGCGCCAGTATCTGGCCGCGCAGCTGCCCGATCTGCCGACCATCGAGCAGGCGGCCGAGAGCCAGCACTGCTCGGTGCGAACGCTCTGCCGGCGTCTCGCCGCCGAGGAGACCACGTTCCAGGCGCTCAAGGACGAGCTGCGCCGCGACGTGGCGATCCAGCGCCTGACCGACACCCAGGACACGATCGCGGCCATTGGCGGCGACCTTGGCTTTGATGATCCCAGCGCCTTTCATCGCGCGTTTCGCCACTGGACCGGCAGCACGCCGGGCACCTACCGGCGCCACGGCTGAACGGCGCCTGGCGCGCAACGTTAGCAAAGCGGTTAGCAAATCGGTTAGCAAATCGGTTAGCAAAGCGCGCAGGGCCACCCGCAATGGGTGGTCAAGCCGGCCGAAAACGTGGCCAGAATTGTCACCATGTGGTCCGGTTTGGACAGTGGCGTAGCCACCATTTGGCGCTACGATCCGTCCTGTACTGCTGCCTGGTGGCCATATTTGTAACCGGCCCGGCGGCGCCTCCATTTTTACCCCTGTGTCACTGGAAGACCGATCATGAGCTACAACGCCCCCGTCAAGGACATGCTGTTCGTGCTGAAAGAGCTGGCCGGCATCGACGCCGTCGCAACCCTGCCGGGTTTCGAGGACGCCGGCTTCGACACCGCCCAGGCGGTACTCGACGAGTGCGCGAAGCTGTCCGGTGAAGTCATCGCGCCGCTGAACGTGGAAGGCGACCGCGCGCCGAGCAGCTGGCGTGACGGCGAGGTCACGGCCACGCCGGGCTTCGCGGCGGCGTTCCGCCAGTATGTCGAGGGCGGCTGGCAGGGTCTGCAGCATCCGTCCGAGTTCGGCGGCCAGGCGCTGCCCAAGCTGATCGCCACGCCCTGCATCGAAATGCTCAACGCGGCGAACCTCTCGTTCGCGCTGTGCCCGCTGCTCACCGACGGCGCCATCGAGGCGCTGCTCACCGCAGGCAGCGACGAGCTGAAGGCGCGCTATGTGCCCAGGCTCATCTCGGGCGACTGGACCGGCACGATGAACCTGACCGAGCCGCAGGCCGGCTCCGATCTCGCGATGGTGCGCTCGCGCGCCGAGCCGCAGGGCGACGGCACGTACAAGGTCTTCGGCACGAAGATCTTCATCACGTGGGGCGAGCACGACATGGCGGAGAACATCGTCCACCTCGTGCTGGCGCGCACGCCGAACGCGCCCGAAGGCGTGAAGGGCATCTCGCTCTTCGTCGTGCCCAAGTTCCTCGTGAACGAAGACGGGTCGCTGGGCGCGCGCAACGACGTGCATTGCGTGTCGATCGAGCACAAGCTCGGCATCAAGGCGAGCCCGACGGCCGTGCTGCAATACGGCGACAACGGCGGCGCGATCGGCTATCTCGTGGGCGAGGAGAACCGCGGCCTCGAGTACATGTTCATCATGATGAACGCGGCGCGCTTCGGCGTGGGCATGCAGGGCATCGGCGTGGCCGATCGCGCGTACCAGAAGGCCGTGGTCTATGCGAAGGAGCGCGTGCAGAGCCGCCCCGTCGACGGCTCGCTCAAGCAGTCGGCCACCATCATCCATCACCCGGACGTGCGCCGCATGCTCGGCTCGATGCGCGCCATGACCGAAGGCGCTCGCGCGCTCGGCTATGTCGCGGCCGCCTATAGCGACATGGCGCACTTCCACGCCGACGCCGAAGTGCGGGCGCGCAATCTTGCGATCTACGAGTACCTCGTGCCGATCGTGAAGGGGTGGAGTACCGAGATGGTCAACGAGGTGACGAGCCTCGGCGTGCAGGTCCATGGCGGCATGGGCTTCATCGAGGAAACGGGCGCCGCGCAGTACTACCGCGACGCGCGCATTCTCGCCATCTATGAAGGCACCACGGCGATCCAGGCGAACGACCTGGTCGGCCGCAAGACGGTGCGCGACGGCGGCGCGGTCGCGAAGGCGCTGCTCGCCGAGATCGCGCAGACGGCCGAAGCGC
This sequence comes from Paraburkholderia sp., assembly GCA_036514415.1. Lineage (GTDB taxonomy): Bacteria > Pseudomonadota > Gammaproteobacteria > Burkholderiales > Burkholderiaceae > Paraburkholderia. Next base: position 788 of record DATBXG010000460.1, on the reverse strand, counting down.
TCGGCGCAGCCGGCGGCGCGGCCGCCGAATCGATGCGCGCGCAACTGGAGAAGGGCGCGAGCGCGCTTTCGAATGTCGTCGACTACGTGGTTGCGAACGTCAAGCGCGATCCGAACGCGGTGTTCGCGGGCAGCGTGCCGTATCTCAAGCTCGCGGGCATCGTGCTGTGCGGCTGGCAAATGGCGCGCGCGCTGCTCGTCTCGCAACGCGAACTCGCGAACGATCCCGAGTTCCACGGCGCCAAGATCGCGATCGCGCAGTTCTACGCCGAGCACATTCTCCCGCAGGCGGCCGGCCTCGAGACGTCGGTCCTCGCCGCGAAGGGCGACGCTGGCGTGCTCGCGCTGAGCGAAGTGCAGTTCTGATCGGGCGCCGCCGGGCGCCCAGCAGGCAAGTGAGCAAGGAAGGAAGAGGATATGTCGTCGAGTGATCTGATTGCGCAATACGGCCCACGCGAGTCGATGGAATACGACGTGGTGATCGTCGGCGGCGGCCCCGCCGGGCTGTCTGCCGCGATCCGCCTGAAGCAGCTGGCCGCGGAAAAAGGCGCTGAAATCGGCGTCTGCGTGCTGGAAAAAGGCTCGGAAATCGGTGCGCATATCCTCTCGGGCGCGGTCATGGATCCACGCGCCCTCAATGAGCTGATGCCGGACTGGAAGGAACAGGGCGCGCCGCTGAACGTGCCGGTGACCGAGGACAAGTTCCTGTTCCTCACGGAGACCGGCGCGAAGGGCGTGCCGAACTGGGCGCTGCCCGACAACTTCAAGAACCACGGCAACTACGTCATC
>DATBXG010000459.1:0-2064 GCA_036514415.1 Paraburkholderia sp. | reverse complement strand
TTCGGCGCGCGCCGCAAGCCACATGTTCTGGATCGCGCACGCCACGGAGGCGAGGTCCATCTCCGGCAGCGTGCGCCGACCGAAGACGTGGGCTTCGCGCCGGTCCATGAGCGCGACCACGAGCACCTCGGCGCAGTCGCGCATGCCCTCCACCTTGAGCTTCATGAACTCGTCGCGGCGTTGGCCCAATGCGTCGGCGGTAGCGATGCGTTCGCGCTCGACCGTCCCGTGAAGTTGCTCGCGCAACGATTTGTCGGTGATGCGCACGATGCGCCAAGGCTGCATGAAGCCCACGCTCGGCGCATGGTGCGCGGCGTCCAGCAGGCGCGCGAGCGTGGCGGGATCGACCGGGCCCGGCGCGAAGTGCCGCATGTCGCGCCGCTCGTAAATCGCGCGGTAGACCGCCGCGCGTTCGGCTTCGTCAAAGGGCTGTGCCATGAAAGAGTGCGGCCGCGAAAGCCGGATTGGAGGGCCAGTAAGCGTGCATATAGGTTGCCGCGATGGAGCCGTGACAATAGAGCGCCTCACCGTGCGCGCCCGTTTGCGCATGACGCGCCGTGAGCGCCGGCGCGAGCGGCGTGGCGACGCGCGAGTAGTGAAACGTGTGGCCGCGCAGCGCGCCATGCGCGCCGTCGAGCTGCTGCATGCCGAGCGCCGCGAATCGCTTTTGCATGACGGCTTCGCCGGGCAGCAGGCCGAGCATGGGCGTGCGCGTGCCTGCCACGTCGGTGAGCGCATCGAGCAGATACAGCATGCCGCCACATTCGGCGACGAGCGGCTTGCCCGCCGATACATGCGCGCGCAACGAATTCGCGCTCTGCGCATTGCGCGCCAGCGTCGAAGCATGAAGCTCCGGGTAGCCGCCGGGCAGAAAGATCGCATCGGCGTTGGCGGGGGCCGGCTCGTCGGCGAGCGGCGAGAAGTAGCTCACGCTTGCGCCCAGCGTTTCGAGCAACGCGATGTTCGCGGGATAGAGAAACGAGAACGCGGCATCACGCGCAATCGCGACATGACGGCCGTCGAGCAGGCGCGGCATCGCGACGTCATGCGCAGGATCGGCGAATTCCACCGGGGGCGGCAGGTCGGCGAATGCGGTTTGCGCGAGCGCGTCGGCGGCGCGTTCGATGCGCGCGTCGAGGTCGTCGATCTCATTCGCCTGATGCAGGCCGAGGTGGCGATCGGGCAGCTCCATCATTTCAGCGCTTGCAACGTGCCCGAGCCAACGCACATCGGAGGGCAGCGCTTCCTGAAGCATTTGCGCGTGGCGTGCCGATCCCACCCGGTTCGCCAGCACGCCATGAAACGGCACTTCGGGCCGAAAACGCGCGAGACCGAACGCGATCGCGCCGAACGTCTGCGCCATCGACTTCGCGCTGACGACGGCCGCCACCGGCACGCCAAACGTGGTGGCGAGATCGGCGCTGCTCGGCGTGCCGTCGAAAAGGCCCATCACGCCTTCGATGAGGATGAGGTCCGCTTCGCGCGCGGCCTGCGCGAGCAACGCGCGGCACGCGTCCTCGCCCACCATCCACAGGTCGAGCGAGAGTACGGGCGCGCCGCTCGCGCGCGCGAGGATCATCGGGTCGAGAAAGTCGGGGCCGGTCTTGAAGACGCGCACGCGCCGCCCCGCACGCCGGTGCAGGCGCGCAAGGCCTGCCGTGAGCGTGGTTTTGCCCTGGCCCGAGGCGGGCGCGCTGATGAAGAGCGCGGGGCAGGCAAGCTTTGCGCTCATGCGCTCAAAACTCCACGCCCTTTTGCGCCTTCACGCCTTGCTCGCGGTACGGATGCTTGACGAGCCGCATTTCCGTGACGAGATCGGCGGCCTCGATGAGCGCGTCCGGTGCATGGCGGCCCGTGATGACCACGTGCACGTGCGGCGCGCGCGACGCGATCACGCCGAGCACTTCGTCGAGCGGCAGGTACTCGTATTTCAGCACCGTGTTGAGTTCGTCGAGGATCACCATCGCGTACTCGCCGCTCTCGATCATGCGCTTCGCTTCGTCCCAGCCCTTGCGCGCGGTGGCGATGTCGCCGTCGCGATTCTGCGTGTTCCAGGTGTAGCCG
>DATBXG010000458.1:0-2240 GCA_036514415.1 Paraburkholderia sp. | reverse complement strand
GCCGCCGGCCGGACGTTGGCGCACGCTGCCCGCGATCAGGTCGAAGCGGAACAGGCGGCATTCGAGCGCGCCGTTGTAGAGCGGCGTCTTGGCGGCTTCACGCAGGCGCAACTGGCCCGGCAGCTTGCGGTCCGAAGTGAGGACGAAGGCGCGCCAGCCCGTGAAGCGCTGCTTGAGCGCGTCGCCGAGCGCCTGGAAGAACTCGGCGTCGGGCGCCTCGTCCTTGGCGCGGCGAAAGCCTTCGTCATCGTCGCCGCGCAGCTCGCGCGCCGTGGGGCGCGCCTCGCCGCGCGCATTGCGTCCACGCACCTCGATACGCTCGCCATACGGCGGATTCGCCACGAGGATGCCCGGCGCGTCGGCGGGCGGCGTCATGTTGCGCGCGTCGAGCTGCTTGAGCGGCACGTTGCCGAAGCCCGCGCGCTTGAAGTTCGCGCGCGCCTTTTCCAGCATGACGTCGGAGATGTCGCTGCCGAAAATCATCAGGTCGTGCGGTTTGCTGTGCGCGGCGTTGCGCGCCGTGTTGGCTTCGCTCTTCAGGTGCCGCCATGCTGCCATGTCGGCCTGCTTGAGCGACTCGAAGCCGAAGCGGCGATCGAGCCCCGGCGCGATGTCCAGCGCGACCTGCGCGGCTTCGGCGAGGAACGTGCCGCTGCCGCACATCGGGTCATAGAGCGGCGTGCCGGCCGTCCAGCCCGTGAGGCGCAGGATGCCCGCGGCGAGGTTTTCGCGCAGCGGGGCAGCACCCTTGTCCAGACGCCAGCCGCGCTTGAAGAGCGGTTCGCCCGAGGTGTCGAGATAGAGCGTGCACTCGTTCGCCGTGAGGAAGGCGAAGACGCGCACGTCCGGATACGCGGTGTCGATGCTCGGGCGCGCGCCCGCCTTGTCGCGCATGCGGTCGCAGATCGCATCCTTCACGCGGAGCGTGGCGAATTCGAGGCTGCGCAGCGGCGACTTGATCGCGGTGATGTCCACGCGCAGCGTCTCGTTCGGCGTGAACCACTGGTCCCAGCGCTGCTCGCGCGCGAGTGTGTAGATGTCCTGCTCGCTGCGGTACGGGCGCTGGGCGATCTTCAGAAGCACGCGGCTTGCAATGCGCGAATGCAGGTTCGCGGCGATGCCGCCGGCCCAGTTGCCGCGGAAATGCACGCCGCCGGGCACCTCGGCGCCGACCTGGAGTGCGCCGGGCGGCAGACGCCGTTGCGCGGTTTCGGCCAGTTCGGCGGCGAGCGCGGCTTCGAGCCCGCGCGGGCAGGGGGCAAAGAAATCGAAAGACATGAAGGAGGATGGGACGCTGCGGGGAAGGCGCTATTGTACGCGGGTTGCGGGGGCGGCCTGGACGTGTATGCCGCGCGCGTGCCGAAGCGTGCCTCCGATGCCTGTCGGTGGTGGCACTGAACCCGGTTGCCACCGGTCCCGCGTGTATTTGCCGACCCATCGTTTGCCCGGTGCCCTTTATTGGGTCCGGAGCGTCTTCGGAGAGTTGCGGTGGTCTATGGTGCGGGTGTGGTCGGCGGCGCAGTTCGCCCACGCCGCGCCACAGAGGTTGTCTCAGCCGCCGGCGGGCTGCGGCGCGGCGCCCGTTCCACCACCAGCGGCGGGCGCCGTCTGCGGACAGGCAATGCTCGCTGGCGGCTTCGCCCGCGTGCCGGACTTCGTGCCGTTCGCCGACACGCTCACGCGCGGCGCGGCCGCGAGCGCGCGCACGCCGCTCGCGATCGACTGCGAGAGCGTGTCGATCGCGCGGCGGTGGCCGACCACGAGCGCGTCGTAGCCGTCGCCCACGGGCTCGTTGAGCACGCTGCGACAGGTCATGACGGTTTGCGTGTCGAGCGAGCGCACGCTCCACACGGCGTCGATGAGCGCATGCGAGCCCGGCCACGACTCGAAGCGCTGCACGTTCACGCTCACGCGGTACACGGGCACGCCCGAGGGATGCGGCGAGCCGTACACGTCGATGGTGCCGAGCTGCTGCGTGAGGTCGCCCGAGAGCGCGCGGCGAATTTCGTCGCCGGGCATCGACGCCCAACGCTCCTCCTCGAGCACGCGTACCTGGTTGGCGTCGGTCTGCACGACCAACTGCGCCTTCGCGACCTGCGGCGGCACGTCGACGGGCGCCAGCTCGATGAGCCACTGGGCGTTGCCCGCGCTCGGCGCGGCGGCGGTGCGGGCCGCTTCGTCGGTCGGGCTGAGCGTGTAGAAGCGGCTGGCGGGCGAACTGCAGCCCGCCAGCGCGGCTG
>DATBXG010000457.1:0-2092 GCA_036514415.1 Paraburkholderia sp. | reverse complement strand
CTACGTTGCGGCTCACGCATTCTATCAGGGTAAGACCTGGAAGACCGCGCGCGCCTGCCGTGTGTGTCGTCGGTCCCTCACAGCTTGACAGACCGGTGGTTTGATGCCGGATGAATGAGCGCGAGCGACGAAACCGGGAATCGTCCGATGGCACGCAGCGGCCGCCGAGGCGTATGGTTGGGCCATCAGGCCCGCCGAAGCCCTCCTGCGCGGCGCCCTCTTTTTGACCCTCGACGATGAAACGACACCCCTCTTCCGAACGATCGACCGCGCGCCGGCTCCGCCTCGCCGCCCTCTGCTTCCTGCTGGCCGCCAGCCTTTCTGGCTGCGGCGTGTTCTGCGGGGCGGCGGGCGGCAGCGGCGGCGGTGTCGCCGGCGGATGTGGTGCAGGCATGCGGTTTTGAGCGCTGGATGTGAGAGCGCCGCTGGCCCGCACGATTTGTACCGTGCACGCCAGCGGCGCTCGAAGGATCCCGGGGCGCACCGCCCCGTCATTGCCTTAGTCCTTCATCACCTTGCCGACCGCATCGACCACCGCGCTCACGTTCTGCTCGTTGAGGCCCGCCACGCACATGCGGCCCGAGCGCAGGATATACACGCCGAACTCCTCCTTGAGCCGCTCGACCTGCTTCTCGCTCAAGCCCGTGTACGTGAACATGCCGCGCTGCTTCACGTAGCGCTCGAGCGCCGCTTCGCTTGCGTGGGCACGCAGGCCATCGTGAATCGCCACGCGCATGCGGGCAATGCGCTCGCACATCGCCGTCAGCTCCTGCTCCCAGGATGCCTTCAATTCCGGCGTGCAGAGCACACGGGTGACGATCTTTGCGCCGTGAGTCGGCGGATTGCTGTAGTTCGCGCGCACCGACCCGGTGAGCTGGCCGAGCACGCGGTCGGCAGCCGCCGCGTCCTCGCAGATCACGTGCAGGCCGCCACAGCGCTCGCCGTAGAGCGAGAAGTTCTTCGAGAACGAGTTCGCCACGAGCGCCGGCACACCACGGCGCGAAAGCTCGCGCACCGCGAATGCGTCGTCGTCGAGGCCCGCGCCGAAGCCCTGGTACGCCATGTCGACGAACGGCAGCAGGTCACGCTTTTGCAGCACGTCGATCAGTCGCTCCCATTGCGTGCGATCCAGATCGACGCCCGTCGGGTTGTGGCAGCACGCGTGCAGCAGCACGACGCTCCTTGCCGGCAGCGCGTCGATGGCCGAGAGCATCGCCTCGAACTTCAGGCCGCCCGTCACCTCGTCGTAGTACGGGTAGGTGTTCACCGTGAAGCCCGCACGCTCGAAGATGAAGCGGTGGTTCTCCCACGTCGGGTCGCTCACCCACACCTGGCTGCCCGCGAAGTAGCGCTTGATGAAATCGGCGCCGACCTTGAGCGCGCCCGAGCCGCCCAGCGTCTGCACGGTCGCGATGCGGCCGGCCGCGCGCGACGGGCAGTCAGCGCCGAACACCAGCGCCTGCACGGCGTCGCGGTAGTGCGCGAAACCCGCCATCGGCAGATACGGCTTCGGACCCGGCTCCGCGAGTATCGCCGCTTCGGCCGCGTGAACCGCCTTCATGACCGGCAGGCGGCCTGCGTCGTCGAAGTAGATGCCAATGCTCAGATTGACCTTGTTCTGACGCGGGTCCTTCTGGAAGTTCTCGTTGAGCGAGAGGATCGGGTCGCCGGGGTAGGCATCGATGTGTTCGAACATGCTGTTTAACTCTCTGGACGAAATTCGGGACGAATATCAGCGCTTACGGAGCCGGCACGCCGCGTTGCAGCGCCGGCGCCGACTTGCGGCACCACAGGCGGTAGGCGAGCCCAAGCACGCCCAGCCAGACCGGAATCAGGTACACGGAAATACGCAGATCCGGAATCAGATACATTACAACGAGAATGCCGCCGAGGAACGCGAGACACACGTAATTCGTCAGCGGATAGCCGAGGCTGCGGAACGTGGTCATCTGAGCCGCCCGCGCCTTCTCGCGGCGGAACTTCAGGTGAATCAGACTGATCATCGCCCAGTTGATGATGAGCGCGGACACAACGAGCCCCATCAGCAGTTCGAACGCCTTGCCCGGCATGAAATAGTTGATGATCACGCAAG
>DATBXG010000456.1:0-2714 GCA_036514415.1 Paraburkholderia sp. | reverse complement strand
CGACGAGCCGCAATCCGCCGCCGCGTCAAACGGCGGCGCGGACGCCTTGGGCCGCCCGCCCGCGCCCTGGTCGCTCCAGCAGATCTGGTCGCTCGAACCCGGCGGCGCGGACGAGCCGGGCGTGCTGTGGGCCGGCACGATACCCGGCGGATTGTTCCGCTCGGAAGACGGCGGCGACACGTGGACGCTCAACCGCGCGCTCTGGGACCGCCCCGAGCGCCGCGAATGGGCGGGAGGCGGCTACGACGCGCCGGGCATCCATTCCGTGATGGTCGATCCGCGCGACAGCCGGCACGTGACGGTGGGCGTATCGTGCGGCGGCGTCTGGCAAACGGACGACGGCGGCGCGACCTGGCGCATCACCGCCGAGGGCATGGAGGCCGACTACATGCCGCCCGAGCGCCGCGGCGAAGCCAACGTGCAGGACCCGCACCGCGTCGTGCAGTGCCCGGCCAACCCCGACGTGCTGTGGACGCAGCATCACTGCGCGATCTTCCGCTCGACCGACGGCGCGGCTCACTGGCGGCGCATCGAAGCGCAGCCGTCGAGCTTCGGCTTTGCGGTCGCGGTGCATCCGCGCGAGCCCGACACCGCGTGGTTCGTGCCGGCCGTGAAAGACCAGTACCGCGTTCCCGTGGATGGCCAGTTCGTCGTCACGCGCACGCGCGACGGCGGGCGCACATTCGAGCGCTTCTCGAAGGGGTTGCCGGCCGCGCCGGCGTACGACCTCGTGTACCGGCACGGGCTCGACATCGACGACTCCGGCACGCGCCTCGCCATGGGATCGACCACGGGCGGGCTGTGGGCGTCGGGAGACGGCGGCGAAAGCTGGCGGTTGATCTCCGCGCACTTGCCGCCGGTCTATTGCGTCCGGTTCGGCTGAAGGCGCGCAACCGGACGCCGCCTCACGACTGACGCAGCGGCCGCAACCCCGCGCGGACCTCCCCGGCGAACAGCTGCGGCTCTTCCCATGCCGCGAAGTGACCGCCCTTGTCGAGCCGGTTGTAGTAGATGAGGTGGTGATACGCACGCTCGGTCCAGCTGCGCGGGGCCTGATAGTTCTCGCGCGGAAAGACGCTCACGGCCGCGGGTACGGATACGTCGGCCGACGCGAGAAAGTTGAAGTGCGACTCCCAGTAGAAGCGCGCGGCCGAGATGCCGGTGTTCGTGAGCCAGTAGAGCGTGATGTCGTCGAGCACGTCGTCGCGCGTCATCGCACCTGCCGATTCTCCGTTGACCGACCGCCCATAGACGGCCGACGTGAGCGCCGCCGCCGGCTGGACATAGCCGTCGCCGTGATCGAGGAGCCAGCCGGCCAGGCCGATCGGCGAATCCGAGAGCCCGTACAGCGTTTGCGGGCGCGTGGCCATCTCGAGCGCGTAGGCGCGCCGCGACTTCGCCGCGCTCGCGAGCTGCTCGTACGCATGCTTTTCGTCGTCGCCGAGATTCGCCGGCGGCGCTCCGCCTGCCTGCAGTGCCATCGCGATTTCGGGGGGAATGGTCGCAGGGAAATTCACGTGGATGCCGAGCAGTTCCGGCGGCGCCTGCTTGCCCATCACGTTCGCGACGACACCGCCCAGATCGCCGCCCTGTGCAGCGAACTTCCCGTAGCCGAGCCGCTTCATCAGCACGACCCACGCGCGTGCAGTCCGCTCGGGACCCCAGCCGATTTCCGTGGGCTTGCCTGAAAAGCCATAGCCGGGCAGCGACGGAATGACCAGATGAAAGGCGTCCGAGGCGCTCGCGCCGTAGGCCGTGGGATTCGTCAGCGGGTCGATGATCTTGAACTGCTCGATCACGGAGCCGGGCCAGCCGTGCGTGACGATGAGTGGCATGGCGTTCTCGTGCTTCGAGCGCACATGGATGAAGTGGATATCGAGGCCGTCGATCTCGGTCAGGTAGTTCGGCAGCGCATTCAGCTTTGCTTCGCAGCGGCGCCAGTCGTAGTCGGTCGACCAGTGGCGCGCGAGCTCCTGGATCATCGCGAGCGGCACGCCTTGCGAATCGTCGTTCACGGTCTCCTTGTCGGGCCAGCGCGTGGCCTTGATGCGCCGCCGCAGGTCCACGAGCTGCGCTTCGGGTACGTGCACGCGCAGCGGGCGAATCGCGGTCTTGTCGCCGTTCGGCGCCGGTTTCACGTCGACGATGCCTGGCCCGCTTTGTGCGAACGCGAGCTGGCTCAGCGAGGCCGCCGCCACGGCGGCCGCGGTTGCGCCGACGAAACGGCGGCGCGACGACGACTGGAGAAGAAGATCGTCAGACATATGAGCTCCAGGTATTGGTAGTCAAGGCAGAGCACGGGGCGACACTTCGCCATACCAAGCGTAGGCGTGACGGCGAGCGTGTGCCAATACCAGTGCCAGCGCCGGCGGCGAGGCTCGGGCGATCAGGGCGAGTTCGATTGGGCATTTCGGTTACCTGTTTTGGAACGCTAATCAGTGCATATGCACATTAAAAGGGGCAATATGGCCATCAGAAGCGGCGCGCGTTCAGGCTTCGATGGTGCGCGCCACCTCGATAGCGTGCTCAGGCTCGGCCGCAGTGTGCGCTGCCCGTTCGTGAACGTTCGCGGCCGGCGTGCGGTCGATCAGCAGGCTGAGCAGCTCCGGGCGGTTGTAGTGGCCGGCTGCGTCCATGAGCATCTTGCGGCGGTCGATCAGCGTGAAATCGAGGTCGGCGATGACTTCGCCTTCACCCTCGCGCAGCGGCTCGCC
>DATBXG010000455.1:0-6566 GCA_036514415.1 Paraburkholderia sp. | reverse complement strand
GAGAGCCATCGGCGGAACCGACATCAATACCGGCGTGGCGCTGGCGGGCGCCGCGCTCGGCACGTTCGTGGGCGTGTCGCTCACGGGGTGGGTCGCCCAGCACGTGGGTGCGGCGCGCATGGCCGCGCTCGCGGCGCTCTGCGTGGGCGCGGGCGTGGTGAGCTTCGCGCTCGTCGAGCGCGTGAGCGCATTCGACGTCGTGCCGGGGTTCCTCGTGGGCTTGGGCTGGGGCGCGTTCTGCCTCGCCGCGCCCCTGGCGCTCGCCGAGCGCACGAGCGACGCCGAGCGCGGCCTGTGGTTCCTGCGCTTCGCCACCATGCAGATGACGGGCATAGGCGGCAGCCCGGCGCTCGCGGGGTTCGCCATCCGGTTCTGGCGCATACCGCTTGGCGGCGTGCTCTGCGCAATCGGCGGCCTGTGCGTGGCCGCGGCCGTCCTGCTCGAAATCTTCGGCCGGATCGCGCCGCAGGTGCGCGCGCGCGAGGCAATACACGAGCCGCACGCGCCGGACCCATGGCTCGTGAAGATGGGCGCGATCGCCCGCACGCGCGCGGTCTATCCCATCGTCATCATCGCGCTGGGCGGCTGCGTGTTCTCGGGCCTGATGACGTTCCAGATGTCGCTCGTGCAAGGCACCGGGGCGAAAGCGACCACCTTCTTCAGCGTCTATACGCTGACGGTCATCGCCACACGCTGGCTGCTTGCGCGCGTCGTCATCAAGATGCGCTCCGGAACCGCGACGAAAGTGCTGCTCGCCATGATGGTGCTGGGCAGCGCGGCCATGTTCGTCGTGCCGTTTCACGTGCTGTTTCAATCGGCGGCCGCGGTGCTGCTGGGTACGGGATACGGGCTCGCGTATCCGATCGTCCAGCTCCAGGCCGTCAACGATTCTGTTGCCGCGCACCGCCGCGCCGCGCTCACGTGGTTCGTCGCGGCGTATTTCATCGGCGCGTTCGGGTTTCCGGGCGTCGGCGGCTGGGTGCTCGTCCACGGCGGCAGGGACGCGCTGCTCGCGCTCATCGCGGCGTGCGGACTCGTGGCGCTCGCGCTGGCGATCGTGCGCGACAGGCAGCGGATCGAGACGTTTTCTGCGAGCGCCTGAACCACCCACTCTCAATCTGACAATCGACCGGAGGGATCGTGACTGAACTATGGCGTTTATCGGCAACCGAACTCGCGAAGCGCGTGCGCGTGCGCGACGTGTCCGCGCGTGAAGCCGCGAAGGCGGCGCTCGACCGGCTCGAGGCCGTCAACCCGCTCATCAACGCGGTGATCGACTATCGGCCCGAATGGGTTTACGAACAGGCCGGCAGGATCGACGCCGCCATCGCCCGCGGCGAGGACCCGGGCCCGCTGGCGGGCGTGCCCGTCACGACGAAGATCAACGTCGACGAGGCGGGTTTCGCCACAACGAACGGCTCGCGTCTGCAGAAGGATCTGATCGCACAGGTCAACAGCCCGGCCGTGGAAAATCTCGTGCGCGCGGGCGCCGTGCTGCTCGGCCGCACGAACTCGCCGACCTTCGCGCTGCGCTGGTTCACGAGCAACCAGATCCACGGCCACACGCGCAACCCGCGCAATCCGTCGCTCACGCCGGGCGGCTCGAGCGGCGGCGCGGCGGCGGCGGTGACGGCCGGCATCGGGCATGTCGCGCTCGGCACGGACATTGGCGGCTCGGTTCGCTATCCGGCCTATGCGTGCGGCGTGCACGGCTTGCGGCCCAGCTTCGGGCGCGTGCCGGCGTTCAATGCGTCGTCGCCGGAGCGGCCGATCGGCGCGCAGCTGATGTCGGGCGCGGGCCCGATGGCGCGCACGGTCGAGGACCTGCGCGTCGCGCTGGCGGCGCTCGCGGCGCCCGATCTGCGCGACCCGTGGTGGACGCCGGCGCCGCTAATCGGCCCCGAAACGCCGCTGCGCGCCGCGCTCTGTTTGCGCCCGGGCGGCATGAGCATCACGAAGGAGGTGGAAGACGCCTTGCTCGACGCCGGCCGCAGACTCGCGGACGCGGGCTGGAGCGTCGAGCAGATCGACGACGTGCCGCTGCTGCGCGACGCTGCCGAAGTGCAGGAGCGCCTGTGGCTCGGCGATGGCTTCCCGGCGCTCGCCGACGCTGTTGCGCGCGACGGCGACCCGGGCGCACAGGCCGTGGTGGAGGGCATGCGCGCCAGGGTCGCGGCGATGCCCGAGAACGTGGTGGTCAAGTCGCTGGTGCGGCGCACGACGCTCACGCGCGAATGGCGCCTGTTCCTGTCGCAATACCCCGTGCTGCTGCTGCCGGTTTCCGGCGAACTGCCGTTCCCCGACAACCTCGACCTGCAGGGCGCGGCGGGTTTCCAGCGCGTCTGGGATGCCCAACTGACCATGCGTGCGCTGCCGGCCATGGGTTTGCCGGGGCTCGTCGTTTCGACGGGCATGGTGAGGGACGTGCCAGTGGGCGTGCAGATCGTCGCCGGGCACTTCCGCGAGGACCTGTGCCTGCTGGCCGGCGAGGCGATCGAGGCGCGCGGCGCGCCGCCTTCTCCCATCGACCCGGCCATGTGAGCCGGGCAGGCGCGGTTTCCGTGGAGGCCGCGCCGTTTCCCCTGTCCTGCCGGGTTTGGGCGCGCCTCTTTCAATCGAGTAAAAAACACATCCCGGCCCTGAATATGCCACGACCCTTCCTCGTTTCGGGTAAACCATGTTCGTTGCGCACGCAACGAATTGATGCGTCCCGTATCTAACCCTCCCATCTGCTTTCCGTTGCCGGCCACCTCGCCGGCCACTTCGACGGCCTTGCGCCAGCAGGCGCTTTGGCCCACGGGCGTTCGCGCCCGGCATGACTCGTCCGGTCTCCAGCGGGTGCATTGATTAGACGAGTTTCCCTAGTGAAAACGATGATGTCTTTGACGCGAGTTATTCTTGCGCGCCCTAAAGTTATGCTAGAGAATCCATAAAAAATCCCACAGACGCTTTGTGGCATACAAACGGCGAGCGACCTACTACCTGTAGCTCACCTCGGAGACACCACAAATGAAGGAACTGACAGCCCACAACGTGGGAGCCAGGTCTGAAGCTGGCTGGTATCGCGGCTGGTTTCTGCTGCTTCTCGTTTTGATCTACGCATCGAGTTTCGTCGACCGGATCATCATCGCTGTCGTGGGTCAGGCGATGAAGATCGATCTGAACCTGAGCGACCTGCAACTGGGTCTGCTCAACGGGCTGGCGTTCTCCATCTTCTATTCGCTGCTCGGCCTGCCGATCGCGCGCATTGCGGAGCGATTCAATCGCGTCGTGCTGATCGCACTATCGATTGGCGCGTGGTCGATCATGACGGCGCTGTGCGGCACGGCCGGCGCGTACTGGCAGTTGCTCCTCTACCGCCTTGGCGTAGGCATTGGCGAAGCGGGCAGCACGCCTACCGCGCACTCGCTGATCTCCGATCAGTTCGGCCCGCGCCGCCGCGCCAGCGCGCTCTCCATCTACGCGTTCGGCCCGCCCATCGGCGTGCTCGCCGGTGCGCTTGGCGGCGGCTTGATGGTCCAGCACATGGGCTGGCGCCCGGTGTTCTTCGTGGTCGGCCTGCCCGGGCTCATCTTCGGCCTGCTCGCCTGGATCACGCTGCGCGAACCGAAGCGCGGCGGGGCGGAGGAGGGTGGCCTGCACGCCGCGGCTCCGGTGCCGCCGCTGCGCGAGGTGCTCAACGTCCTGTTCGGGAGCCGCGCGTTCGTGCAGATGCTGCTCGGCACCGTGGTCGGCGGATTCGCGCAGTACGGCATCAACATGTTCATGCCGATTTATCTCAACCGCGTGTTTGGGCTCAGCTTCGCTCAGGCTGGCCTCATCTTCGGCCTCATGATCGGCGTGGGCGGCATCGTCGGCAACATGCTCGGCGGCCTGCTCGCCGACTCGCTGGGCGCGAAGAACCGCCGCTGGTATGCCTGGGTGCCCGCGCTCGGTACGGCGATCGGCTTCCCGCTCGTCGCGTTCGCCTTCACGCTGGGGGAATGGCCTGTCGCCGTCACGCTGATTTTCATCGCCACGGTCATGCTGAGCATGTGGAACGGCCCGACCTTCGCCATCGTGCACAGCATCGTCGAACCGCGCATGCGCGCCACGGCATCCGCCTGCGTGTTCCTGCTCATGAATCTCGTGGGCCAGGGCCTCGGCCCCACAACCGTAGGATTCCTGAGCGACCGGTTGGCCTCGCGCTTCTTTTCGCAGGGACAGTTCAAGCTGGTTTGCGCAGCGAGCGGCCCGCATGGTGCGCATGGCGCGGCAGCCGCGGTGCAAGGGCCGTTCGCAGCAGCGTGCCACGACGCCTCCGCGTACGGCATTCGCTACGCGATGCTGGCCGTCAGCGTGGTGCTGGTGTGGTCGGCCGTGCATTACTTCCTCGCCTCGCGTCACCTCTCTCGCAGCAAGTAGTTCGTAGCCGTCGGCAGCCGACGGAAATAGACCGGCAATAAAAAACGGGCGACAAAGCCCGCAATACACGGAGATCGTCAAGTGAAGAAGAAGGTATTGGCGGGCGCGATAGCGGCCGCAGTGGCGGGAGGCGCGCACGCGCAAAGCAGCGTGACGCTGTACGGGATCATCAGCGATGGCCTCACCTATGTGAACAACGCGGGTGGCCATTCGCTCGTCAAGCTCGATGACGGCATCAACCAGGCGTCGCGCTGGGGTCTGCACGGCGTCGAGGATCTCGGCGGCGGCCTGAAGACGATCTTCACCCTGGAGAACGGCTTTTCGCTGAACACGGGCACCGCGAGCCACGGCGGCGCGCTGTTTGGGCGCCGCGCGTTCGTGGGTCTGCAGAGCACGACGTTCGGCACGCTGATCGCCGGCTACGACTACGATTTCATCTACGACTACGTCACCTACTACACGAACGTCGCCCAGTTCGCGCCGTCCTACGCGTTCCACGGCGCGTACGACATCGACCGGCTCGCGGGCGAGCCGGTGAGCAACATGGTGCGCTACGAAACGCCGAACTGGCACGGCGTCACCGCGGGCGTGATGTACGGCTTCAGCAATATTCCGGGCGCCTTCGCGGGTACGCCGACGGGCAACCCGCGCGTGATCAGCGCGGGTGTGAAGTACAGCCCGACCGGCACGTTCAACGCGCCTTACTCGGGGTCGCTCACGTTCACGAAGACGCAGGGCGGCAACGCGGCGCGCGGCGTGGGCACGATGGCGCAGGTCGCGCTCAACGCGCAATCAATCTATACGATCGCGGCCGGCGGCATGTATAGCCTGACCGATGCGTGGTCGATCAATGGCGTGTACACCTACACCAATGCTTCGCAAAGCCCGCGCGGCGTGGTGACCGTGGGCGCCTACGAACTGGGGACGAGCTACAGGTTCGGGCCGGCGCTTACGGTGGGCGGTGGCTTCACGTACGTGGATCAGCACAAGCTCGGCAAGTACAACCTCTACACGGCAGGCGTCGACTATCGGCTCTCGAAGCGTACCGACGTGTACCTGTTCGGCGTCTTGCAGCACGCGTTCGCAGGCCAGAAGTTCGCGGACAACTTCCTTGTCTCGACCCCGTACTCGGTGCCGGGCCCGGGCGGCTCGCTGTTCGGCAACAACGCTTCGACCACGGCCAACCAGCTGGCTGTGCAGGTCGGTATCCACCACCTTTTCTAACGCTTTCGCGGCGCGCCGGCGACCGGAATGAGAGCCTGGAATCCGGCGCATTTTTTTAGGATGCCTTATTGAAAGATGGATCAGGAAGCCCGCCTCGAGCGGGCTTTTCGACGTCGGTATCGTGAAGCGTGAGCGCGTGGCCGATCGAACTCGCGCGCCGCCAGCCGCGGCGACGCCGGCGCGGTGTGCGCTCAGAGCATCGGCGAATGCAGATGATGGGGTTGGTCGAGCATGTCGACGACGAACTGCAACGATTCTTCCATTTCGAGCGGGCTGCCCGGTCCGCCAAGGCAGATGCGCACGGCATTGGGCGGATTGCCGTCGGTGCTGAACGCCGCGCCCGAGACCACGCCGATCTGCTTCGTCCGCAGATGCGAGGCCAGTTCGGACGCGCTCCAGCCCGTGCTGGCCGGCACGGCGAGCCATAGATGAAAGCATTCCTTCGAAGCTTCGATCTCTCGGCCCTCGAACACCTGCGCCGCGATGTGTTGCCGCACGGTGCACTCGGTCCGGATCGCCTCGATCATCTCCTGGGCCAGGCCGCTTTCGATCCAGCGCGCCGCCAGATGCGACATGTACGGGCTCGCCATCACCGTGGTTGCGCGCATTGCGCCGGACAGACGCTGTGCGTGGCGTGTGGTCGGTGCGACCACGAAGGCCACGCGCAGGCCCGCGCCAAAGCACTTCGACAGGCCGGTCACGTAGTAAGTCAGTTCGGGCGCGAGCGTGGCGAGGGCAACCGGTGGTTTTTCGCAGAGCATGCCATAGGCGTCGTCCTCGATGATCGGCACGTTATAGCGCAGCGCGATATCGGCGATATGTTCGCGGCGGTTTCGCGGAAGCGTGCGCGTGGTCGGATTTTGTAGCGTGGGATTGCAGTAGAGCACACCCGGCTTGCGCGTCTTGCAAAGCGCCTCGAACGCCGTGGCGTTGAGGCC
>DATBXG010000454.1:0-8168 GCA_036514415.1 Paraburkholderia sp. | reverse complement strand
GGCCTTCGCAACCGCCATCGCGTTCGCGCCGGTCGAGAGCTTGACCGCCAGCGCCGAGGCCGGCTTGCCGTCGAGACGCGACGATGTATCGTACGAATCGCCGCCGACTTCGACGCGCGCAACGTCTTTCACGCGGACCTGGGAGCCATCCGTGTTCACGCGCAGCAGGATGTCGCCGAACTGCTCCGGCGTGGTCAGCAGGCTGGAAGAAGAGATCGTCGCGTTGATCGCCTGGGAGTCCGTAGCGGGCGCGCCGCCCAGTTCGCCGACCGAGAGTTGCACGTTCTGGTTGGTGACCGCCGTCGTCACGTCGGACGCCGTGAGGCCGAAACTGCGCAGCTTCACTGGATCGAGCCAGATCCGCATGGCGTGCTGCGCGCCGAACAGCGTGACGTCGCCCACGCCATTGATCTGCGTGAGCGGATCTTCGAGCTGCGTGGCGATGACGTTGCCGAGGTCGATGGAATTCAGCGATCCGCCCGGCGACGAGAGCGCGACGATCATCAGGAAGTCGCTCGACGCCTTCGCCACCTGCACGCCCTGCTCCTGCACGGTCTCCGGCAG
This sequence comes from Paraburkholderia sp., assembly GCA_036514415.1. Lineage (GTDB taxonomy): Bacteria > Pseudomonadota > Gammaproteobacteria > Burkholderiales > Burkholderiaceae > Paraburkholderia. The sequence goes on along the minus strand of DATBXG010000454.1, from coordinate 7,604 downwards.
GGAGGCGCTCGCCTGGGTCACCTTGTTCTGGACCTGCACCTGCGCGATGTCCGGATTGGTGCCGGGCTTGAACGTCAGGTTGATGGTCGCCTGCCCCGCGCCGCTGCTCGTCGACGACATGTACAGCAGATTGTCGATGCCCGAGAGCTTCTGCTCGATCACCTGGGTGACGGTTTTCGCAACCGTGTCGGCGGACGCGCCCGGATACGTCGCGGTGACCTGCACCGAAGGCGGCGCGATCGTCGGGTATTGCTCGATCGGCAACGTCGTGGTCGCCGCGCCGCCGATCAGCATGATGACGATCGCGATGACCCAGGCGAGGATCGGGCGCTGGATGAAGAAGCCTGCCATGCGCCCTCCTTACGACGCCGCCGCGGACGAGGCAGCAGCGGCGGATTCGGCAGCAGGTACGGCCGAATCCGCGGCCACGCGGACGGCCACGCCCGCCTGCACCTTTTGCAGCCCGCTGACGATCACGCGGTCGCCGGCCTTCAGCCCGCTCGTGACGATCCACTGATCCCCATAGGCAGTGTCGGCATGGACTGCGGCTTGCTTTGCGTGCCCGGTTTCATCGACGACCCAGACGCTCGCGCCGCCATCCGAGGCGCGCGTGACCGCGAGCTGCGGAACGAGCAGCGCGTTGGCGCTCTCGCCTTCGTCGAGCTGCGCGCGCACGAACATGCCGGGCAGCAGTTCGCCTTCCGGGTTCCGGAAGATCATGCGCAGCGTGACCGAGCCGGTCGTCGCATCAACGGTGATGTCTGAAAACTGCAGCACGCCCGGGTGCGCGTACGGCGTGCCGTCCTCCATCACGAGCTGCACCGCCGCGCCGCCATCTGCGCGCTTCAGGCGGCCCGACGCGAACGCCTTGCGCAGACGCAGCCAGTCGGCGCTCGAGCGCGTGACGTCGAGGTACATCTCGTCGTATGCGTGAATGGTCGCGAGCGCCGTGGTCTGGTCCGAAGTCACCAGCGCCCCCTCGGTCACCGAAGAAGCGCCGATACGGCCGGAAATCGGCGCCGTGATGCGCGTGTAGCCGAGATTGATCCGCGCCGATTCGAGCGAGGCACGGTCCGCAATCACGTCGGCCTCGTCTTCGCGAACGGCCGCGATCGCGTCGTCGTTGTCCTGCGCGCTCACGGCGTTGATCTTCACGAGCTGCGCGTAGCGGTCGGCCTTCGTCTTCGCGGAGGCGAGCGTCGCCTCGGCCTTGGCGAGCGTGCCGCGCGCCTGATCGTAAGTCGCCTGGTAGGTGGCGGGATCGATCTGGTAGAGCACCTGGCCGGCCTTCACGTCGGAGCCTTCGACGAAGAGGCGCTTCTGCACGATGCCGCCAGTCTGCGGCCGCACATCGGAGACCTTCAGCGACGAGAGACGGCCGGACAGTTCCGCCGTCATCACGATACGTTGCGGCGCGAGCGTCTTCACGCCGACGTCGACGCTGCGCATCACGGGCATTTCGGCGCCATGACGCTGGCAACCGGCGATCAATATGGCGGATGAGCAGACAAGTGCGGCGGTGAGCCAGCGCTTTTTCCTCCCCCACCCGTTTCTCGAATGATTGAGTTGCGGCATATATCCCATCAATTGGTGGTCGTTGATACTCCTTGCCGGAACACGGGCAGGAGCGAAGCGACGAGGAAAGACTTCGTGAGGTTCTCGCAGCGGGGAAGGGCATCGACGCCAGTGGCGAAGCCGTCGATTCCAGCACGGCACATTGACTCGCAGTACTAATCGATCGGCAGCGTGCGGTTGAGCAGATGCGGGGGTGCAACGCCAAAGGGTTGGCGGTGCCCAGTGCCGTGCCGCAGCTTGTGAGCGCTACGTCCTGCTTAGGCCCCGGCTTGCGAGCTGCACATCATGTTCCAACCCTTGATCCCATACTTCCGTCGCTATAACTAAACTAGACGGTATGGTTTATAATGGAATGCATGATCGCTGTCAATCGAATCACCCGCCTCTGCGGCCGCGCGAATGTTTCAAAGCGTCACCGGCCCGGTTGTTCGCATGGAAGCAGGATGCTCATGCGAGCGCGTCGAGTCGCATCGAGTCGGGAACGGAGACTGTATGAGAAAGAAAACGGAAGAAAAGCGCCAATCCATTATCGACGCGGCCCTGGACGTGTTCCGGGAGGTCGGCTTCGAGCAGGCTTCGATGACGCAAATCGCTGCGCGCTCCGGCGCGTCGAAAGCGACGCTGTATAGCTATTTCGAGTCGAAAGACGTGTTATTTGCTGAAACAATGTCGAGCCGTGCCGGAATGGAAATCCGGCACGCGTTCGATCAGCTCGCGCTCGATGTTCCCCTGCGCGATTCGCTGGTCTCGTTCGGGCTCCGCTACCTCACCGCAGTGCTGCAACCCTCCTTTCTCGCGACGCGCCGCCTTTGCTTTCAGGAGGTCGACCGCTCGAACGTCGGCCGAACCTTGTACGAAAAGGGGCCGCAGCGCGGGTTGATGCACGTGCGCGACTTCGCGGCCGGCGCGATCGAGGCGGGCGTCATTCGGCGTTGCGACCCGGAAGTCGCGGCGCGCCATCTGCTGGCGCTTCTCGAGGCCGAGCTGGTCGAAATCGCGACGCTCGGATTCGAGGTGAAAGCCTCGCGCGCGAAACTGCTGACGGTCGTCAACCGCGCGGTGGACGTCTTTCTCGCGGGTTACGCCGCGCCCCCCGCACAAACGAACCCGGAGGGGCGGCGAACGCCATCCCTTCGCGCAGCAGGATCGTCCTAGCCGCGCCGCGTCTCTCCTGTCAAAGTCCCCTTCGAACTTCGAATCAGGAGCCCGCCGTGTCCGCTCAACCCGCGTCCTCGAGTCTTGTCTGCCAGCCTTTCTCCGAGTCCGACATCGAGGGCGCCCACGCGCTTTCGCTGCAATTCAGCTGGCCGCATCGCCGCGACGACTGGCGCTTCGCCGCCGCCGCGGGGCACGGTTTCGTGGTTCGCGAAGGCACGCATGTGGTCGGCACGGCGCTGTGCTGGCCGTGGGGCGAGGATGGCGCCACGCTCGGGCTCGTGATCGTCGCGGCTGACCAGCAGGGCCGCGGTATCGGCCGCATGCTGATGGAGCGCCTGCTCGACGCGCTCGGCCCGCGCATGACCGTGCTGCACGCCACGCAGGCAGGCCAGCCGCTCTACGAAAAGCTCGGCTTCCGCAAGATTGGCCTGCTGCACCAGCATCAGGGCGCCGGCTTCGCGGCACCCGTCGTCGAGCCGCCGCCGGGCGAGCGCTTGCGCCCGCTCGAACCGGGCGATACGCCGCGCCTGATCGAGCTGGCGTCACGCGCGAGCGGTCTCGACCGCGGCGCGCTGCTGCCGCCGCTACTCGATATTTCGGAGGGCGTAGCGCTCGTCAAGGACGAAGCCGTGCTCGGCTTCGCGCTCTTGCGCCCGTTCGGCCGTGGTCATGCGATCGGCCCGGTGGCCGTCGTCGCCGACGATGGACTGCAGACGCAGCGCGCCAAAGCGCTGATCGCCGACCGGCTCGCGGCCAACGCCGGTGCCTTCACGCGCCTCGATACGCCCGACGAGCAGGGCCTCGGCCCGTGGCTCGAATCGCTCGGACTCGCGCGCGTCGACACGGTCGTGAAGATGGCGCGCAACGGCGCGCCCGCGCACGACGCAGGCGTGCTGCAGTTCGGCATCGTCAATCAGGCGCTCGGCTGACTGCGAGGCACCCGTCATGACGCTCCTCTACAAGGCCGACCCCGAGCGCGGCAAGCAATGGGCGCAGCTCTTCGCGCAAAAGGCACCCGAGATCGGGTTCCGCCTCTGGCCCGACACCGGCGACCCCGCAACCGTGCGTTATCTCGCGGCGTGGCAGCCGCCCGAGGACCCCGCGCGCACGCTGCCCAATCTCGAAGTGATCTTCTCGGTGGGCGCGGGTATCGACCAGTTCGATCTTTCGGGCGTGCCGGAGCATGTCGCGGTCGTACGCATGATCGAGCCTGGCATTGTCGAGGGAATGGTCGAGTATGTGACCCAGGCGGTCCTGACCATCCACCGCGATCTCTTCGACTACGCCCTGCAACAGCAGCAGCGCGTGTGGCGCGCGCTGCCCGTGCGCGCCGCCGCGTCGCGTCGCGTTGGCGTGCTGGGGCTCGGCATGCTGGGCAGCGCGGTGCTCGAACGATTGCGGCTCTTTGGTTTTGCGTGCGCGGGCTGGAGCCGTTCGCCGCGCACCTTGCCGGGCGTGGATTGCTACGCGGGGGCCGAAGCGCTCGACGCCTTCCTCGCGCGCACCGATATCCTCATCTGCCTGCTGCCGCTTACGGACGCAACGCGCGGCCTGCTCGACGCCACGCTCCTCGCGAAGCTGCCCCAAGGCGCTTCGTTCATCAACGTCGGGCGCGGGCCGCAACTGGACCAGCAGGCGCTCCTCGACGCACTCGATAGCGGGCACTTGCGCAATGCGATCCTCGATGTCGCCGACCCCGAGCCACTGCCGCCCTCGCATCCGTTCTGGATGCATCCGCGCGTGCGCCTCACGCCGCACATCGCCAGCGCCACGCGGCCCGAGACCGCCGTCGATGTCGTGCTCGAGAACATCCGGCGCCACCGCGCGGGCCTGCCCATGCTCGGCCTCATCGACCGGACGCGCGGCTACTGAGGCGAATGAGGCGCAGCAGAATATGCTGCCCGCCCTGCTCAAAACGCCACAAACACGCTAATTCGCGAATTATTTGGCGAAGCGTCCACCGGTATCGGCCCGGTAGCATGGAGCGGTGAATCAACGGCCAACAACGGCCAAGCGCCCCACTCCTCTGAGTTTTCAGCCAGGAACCGAACCATGCCGAATGTCTCTCCGAATTTGTCGCCGAATTTGTCACTCATCGAAGCCGACCGAAAGCATTTGATCCATCCCGTCGTGAGCTACCGCGCGCACGAGGCGCGCGGCGTGACCGTGCTCGAGTCCGCACAAGGCGTATTCCTGCGCGACGCCGACGGCAACGAATTGCTCGACGCGTTCTCCGGCCTTTGGTGCGTGAACACGGGCTACGGTCATCAAAGCATCGTCGAAGCCGCCGCGCTCCAGATGGCGCGCCTGCCCTACGCAACGGGCTATTTCCACTTCGGCTCGGAGCCCGCCATCGAGCTGGCCGCGCAACTCGTGGAACGCGCGCCCGCTTCGCTGCAACACGTGTACTTCACGCTGGGCGGCTCGGATGCCGTCGATTCGGCGCTGCGCTTCATCACGCACTACTACAACGCAACGGGGCGCCCCGCGAAGAAGCACATCATCGCGCAGGAGCGCGGCTATCACGGCTCGTCGTCGATCGGCGCCGGGCTCACGGCGTTGCCCGCGTTTCATCGAAACTTCGATTTGCCGCTCGCCACGCAGCATCACATTCCCTCGCCCTACGCGTATCGCAGCGAGCATGCGGACGATGCGGCACTGATCGCCGCTTCGGTCGCGGCGCTCGAAGCGAAAGTCGCGGCACTCGGCGCCGAACACGTCGCGGCCTTTTTCTGCGAGCCGATCCAGGGCTCGGGCGGCGTGATCGTGCCGCCCGCCGGTTGGCTGAAAGCCATGCGCGAAGCCTGCCGCAAACTCGACATCCTGTTCGTCGCCGACGAGGTCATCACGGGCTTTGGCCGCACCGGGCCGCTCTTCGCGTGCCAGGCGGAACAAGTCGAGCCCGATCTGATGACCGTGGCCAAGGGCCTCACCGCGGGCTACGCGCCGATGGGCGCCGTGCTGATGTCGGACGCCATTTATCAGGGCATTGCCGACGGCGACCCCACCGCCGTGATCGGCCATGGTCATACCTATTCCGCGCACCCGGTGAGCGCCGCGATCGGCCTCGAAGTGATGCGTCTCTACCACGAAGGCGGCCTGCTCGCGAATGGCGCCGCGCGCGCGCCGCGCTTTGCGCAAGGCCTCGATGCGCTGCTCGCACACCCGCTCGTGGGCGATTCGCGTCACCGCGGCCTGCTCGGCGCGCTCGAACTCGTGGCCGACAAGGACAGCAAGCAGCGCTTCGACGCATCGCTCGGGCTGCCCGATCGCATCGCGGCCGCCGCCTACGGCAACGGCCTCGTGTTCCGCGCATTCGGCGATGGCATTCTCGGCTTCGCGCCCGCGCTTTCGTACACGGAAAGCGAATTCGACCTGCTGTTCGAGCGCCTCGAAAAAACGCTCGACGACGTGCTCGCGCAGCCCGAGGTGCGCGCGGCACTGAAGAAAAAGAATGGGGTCAGCGCCCGTGTCGCCGCGTGATAACATCACTCGATCCTTCGACATGCAGGGCCGCCCCCGTCACGATGAGCAACGACTGCAAGCTGGACCGAATCGATCTGCGCATCCTCTCGCAGCTGCAGAAGCGGGGGCGCATCACGAATGTCGAACTGGCCGACGCAGTCGGGCTGTCGCCAAGCCCCTGCCTGATCCGCGTGAAACGTCTGGAGAAGGCGGGGTTCATCGTCGGCTACGGGGCGCAGATCCAGCTGGAAAAGCTGGGCGACGTGCAAATGGTGTTCACCGAGGTCACGCTGGCCGATCATCGCCGCGAGGACTTCATCAAGTTCGAGAAAGCGATACGCGAGGTGGACGAGGTGGTCGAGTGCCATCTCGCGAGCGGCGGCTACGACTATCTGCTGAAGTTCGTCGCGCGCAGCGTGAGCCACTATCAGAGCATCGTCGAGGGGCTGCTGGAGCGCGACATCGGCATCGAGAAGTACTTCAGCTACGTCATCATCAAGACAGCGTTCGTCAAGACACACTATCCGCTCGAAACGCTGTTTTCGCAGAACCTGCATTCCTGAGCATGGGCCGCAAGTGTAAGGCGCACGCCTTGCACGCCTGCGCCCTGCGTCGATCTTCCCGCGCGCGCTTCACGCTGACTCCACACGGCTTCGGCGCACTCGTCGCGCGCACTCACTCCCCAGCATCGATCCATCGACTTCCGCCTGTGCGGAAAGGACTCGGCACATGAGCACGCGTTACCCCTTGAGCGCGCTGATTCGCAGCGACAACTTCATCGACGGGCAATGGGCGCCCGCGGCGCGCGGCCAGCGCTTCGCCGTGACCGATCCCGCCACCGGCAAGACGATCGCCGAAGTGGCCGACAGCGATGCGCAAGACGCGCGCGCCGCCACCGACGCCGCCGCCCGCGCGTTCCCCGCCTGGCGCGACACGCTCCCCGCGGAACGCGCGGCGGTGCTGCGCCGCTGGCATGCGCTGATCGTCGCGAACGCCGACGAGCTCGGCCAGCTGATCTCGCTCGAACAGGGCAAGCCGCTGCACGAAGGTCGCGGCGAGGCGATGTATGGCGCGTCTTACGTCGCATGGTTCGCCGACGAAGCCACGCGCATCTACGGCGACCTCATCCCGCAGCAGCAGCGCGGCAAGCGCATGAGCGCGGTGAAGGAACCGGTGGGCGTGGTCGCCGCGATCACGCCCTGGAACTTCCCGCTCGCGATGATCGCGCGCAAGATCGCACCCGCGCTCGCCGCGGGCTGCACGGTGGTCGGCAAGCCCGCGGAGGACACGCCCCTCACCGCGCTCGCGCTCGTCATGCTCGCCCACGAGGCGGGCGTGCCGCCGGGCGTGCTGAATCTCATCTGCGCGTCACGCGAGCGCGGCGTGTCCGCCGTCGCCGACTGGCT
>DATBXG010000453.1:0-8353 GCA_036514415.1 Paraburkholderia sp. | reverse complement strand
GACCGGCATTCTCCCCACGGAGTTTCAATGAGCATAGATCGGGCTTTGGTCGACGCCGCGCTCGCGGCCTTGACGGATCCGAACACGGGCCATCCCTACACGGTGGCCAAGGGCGTGCGCAACGTCACCGTCGAAGGCGATACGGTCGGCGCGGAGATCGTGCTCGGCTATCCGGCGAAGAGCCAGTTCGACGCCGTGCGCAAGCAGGTCGAGGCGGCGCTCGCCGCCGTGCCGGGCGTGCAGGCGAGCCGCGTCGCGGTGAGGAGCGAGATCACCGCGCATACGGTGCAGCGCGGCGTGAAGCTGCTGCCCAAGGTGAAGAACATCGTCGCCGTGGCGTCGGGCAAGGGCGGTGTGGGCAAGAGCACGACCGCCGTGAACCTCGCGCTCGCGCTCGCGGCCGAAGGCGCTTCGGTCGGTGTGCTCGACGCGGACATTTACGGCCCTTCGCTGCCGATGATGCTCGGCATTCAGGGCCGCCCCGAGTCGCCCGACGGCCAGTCGATGAATCCGCTCGAAGGCCACGGCGTGCAGGCCAACTCGATCGGCTTCCTGGTCGAGCAGGACAATCCCATGGTCTGGCGCGGCCCGATGGCCACCTCCGCGCTCGAGCAGCTGCTGCGGCAGACGAACTGGCGCGAACTCGACTATCTCGTGGTGGACATGCCGCCGGGCACCGGCGACATCCAGCTCACGCTCTCGCAGCGTGTGCCCGTCACCGGCGCCGTGATCGTCACGACGCCGCAGGACATCGCGCTGCTCGACGCGAAGAAGGGCCTCAAGATGTTCGAGAAGGTGGGCATTCCGATTCTCGGCATCGTCGAGAACATGGCCGTGCACATCTGCTCGAACTGCGGCCACGCCGAGCATATCTTCGGCGCGGGCGGCGGCGAGCGCATGGCGCAGGAGTACGGCGTGGAAGTGCTGGGCAGCCTCCCGCTCGACATCGCCATTCGCGAGCAGGCCGATTCGGGCAACCCCACCGTGGTGGCCGCGCCGCAGGGGCCGGTGGCGGAAATCTATCGCGCGATCGCGCGTCGCGTGGCGATCCAGATCGCCGAGCGCGCGCGCGACATGACCTCGAAGTTCCCGACCATCGTCGTGCAGAACACCTGAAGGCCGGTGCATCGACTGGATCTGGCAGGTTCTCGCGCATGGGGACAGATAGGAGCCCGGCGCGCCGCGTGCGCGGTATCATGTGGGCTTCATCGGGTCCGGCATGACGGCAGCAACGGGGCTGGCGCCGGCCGGCAAGAGGATCGCATGGATAAAGGACACGACAGGCAAGCGGGGAATGCGCACGTCGTACGGGTGATGGCCCTCGTGGCGCTGGGCGCCTGCGTGCTGCTCGCGGGCTGCACGAGCTTCATGGGGCAGCAGGAGAAGCGCGCGAGCGCGCAGCTGTTGCCGACCGTCGGCAGCCAGGTGCGCGGCACCGTGTCGTTCGTCGAGCACTCGGACGGCGTGCAGGTGAGCTACAACCTCGCGGGCCTGCAGCCCGACAGCGATCACGCCCTGCAGGTGCACGAGCGCGGCGACTGCAACGCCACGGATGCATCGAGCGCCGGCGCCGTGTTCGCGCCCGCCGCCGAGCGCCTGAAGCCCGGCGCGCGCGTGGAGGGCGACCTCGGCAACATCCATGCGGATTCGAATGGCGTGGCGACCGGCTTCATCGTCGCACCGGATGTTTCGCTCGACGGCGTGCGCTCCGTGCTGCAGCGTGCCGTGATCGTGCATCGTGATCCGATCGACCCCTATGCGTACCCGCAGCGCGGCACCGGCCCGGCGCTCGCCTGCGGGCTGATCCGCGCCCAGTGAGCGTGGCTCAATGCCACATCGGCTCACGCCGGCTCACCCCAGGCCGCGTGAGCGCCAGCGTTCATGCGGGTTTGCGCGCCGCGGCGGTGGCGCCGGCCGCACGCATCGCGGCAGCGCGAAGCGCAGTTCCCGGCATGCCGATCCACATCGCGTAAAATAGGCGCCTTTCGCACGCGGCGAGCGCCCGGTGGGTCCGTCCGCATGCCTTCCCGACCCGATTTTTCCTCGTACGTAGCGAACATGGCAATCAAGTCCGACAAGTGGATCCGGCGCATGGCCGAAGAGCAGAAGATGATCGAGCCGTTCGTGCGCGATCAGGTCCGTATGTCGGAAGACGGCCGCAAGATCGTGAGCTACGGCACGTCGAGCTACGGCTACGACATTCGCTGCGCCGACGAATTCAAGATCTTCACGAACATCAACTCGACCATCGTCGATCCGAAGAACTTCGACGAAAAGTCGTTCGTGGACTTCAAGGGCGACGTCTGCATCATCCCGCCCAATTCGTTCGCACTCGCGCGCACGGTCGAGTATTTCCGCATTCCGCGCAACGTCCTGACCGTGTGTTTGGGCAAATCCACCTATGCGCGCTGCGGGATCATCGTGAACGTCACGCCGTTCGAGCCCGAGTGGGAGGGCTATGTGACGCTCGAATTCTCAAATACGACACCATTGCCTGCCAAAATCTACGCGAACGAGGGGGTGGCCCAGGTGCTGTTCTTCGAAAGCGACGAGGTCTGCGAGGTGTCTTACGCGGATCGCGGCGGCAAGTATCAAGGCCAGCACGGCGTCACCCTGCCGAAGACCTGACACGCTCATCCACCGGACACAACGACATACGGGGACCGCTGCGCGTCATACGCAGCGGTCGTTTCTTTTGGAGAATCGCCCATGAAGTTTCGTTTTCCCGTCGTCATCATCGACGAAGACTTTCGCTCCGAGAACATCTCGGGTTCCGGCATCCGGGCGCTCGCCGAAGCCATCGAGAAAGAGGGCGCGGAAGTCCTCGGGCTGACGAGCTACGGCGACCTCACCTCGTTCGCGCAGCAGTCCAGCCGCGCGGCGTGCTTCATCCTCTCGATCGACGACGACGAACTGCTGCCGTACGTCGAAGGCTCGGACGAGGAAGCGCCCGAGCACGCCCCCGCCATCGTCGCGCTGCGTGCGTTCATGGAAGCGGTGCGCAAGCGCAACTCGGACATCCCGATCTTCCTGTACGGCGAGACGCGCACCTCGCGCCATCTGCCCAACGACATCCTGCGTGAGCTGCACGGCTTCATCCACATGTTCGAGGACACGCCGGAGTTCGTCGCGCGCCACGTGATTCGTGAAGCGCGCGTGTATCTCGACGCGCTGGCGCCGCCGTTCTTCAAGGAACTGGTGAAGTATGCCGACGAAGGTTCGTACTCGTGGCACTGCCCGGGCCACTCGGGCGGCGTGGCGTTCCTGAAGAATCCGCTCGGGCAGATGTTCCACCAGTTCTTCGGCGAGAACATGCTGCGCGCGGACGTCTGCAATGCGGTCGAGGAACTCGGCCAGCTGCTCGACCACACGGGCCCGGTCGCGGCCTCGGAGCGCAACGCGGCGCGCATCTTCAGCGCGGACCACGTGTTCTTCGTGACCAACGGCACGTCCACGTCGAACAAGATCGTGTGGCACGCCACCGTGGCGCCGGGCGACATCGTGCTCGTGGACCGCAACTGCCACAAGTCGATCCTGCACGCGATCACGATGACGGGTGCGATCCCTGTGTTCCTCACGCCCACGCGCAACAACTTCGGCATCATCGGCCCGATTCCGCGCGACGAGTTCAAGCCGGAAAACATTCGCAGGAAGATCGAGGCGAACCCGTTCGCCCGTGAAGCGCTCGCGAAGAACCCGAACGCGAAGCCGCGCATCCTCACGATCACGCAAAGCACCTACGACGGCGTGATCTACAACGTCGAGATGATCAAGGACCTGCTCGGCGACATGCTCGACACGCTGCACTTCGACGAAGCGTGGCTGCCGCACGCCGAATTCCACGAGTTCTACCAGGACATGCACGCGATCGGCGCGGGCCGTCCGCGCACCAAGGCGCTCGTGTTCGCGACGCATTCGACGCACAAGCTGCTCGCCGGGATCTCGCAGGCCTCGCAGATCGTGGTGCAGGACTCGGAGGACAGCGCGTTCGACCGTCACCGCTTCAACGAGGCGTACCTCATGCACACGTCCACGAGCCCGCAGTACGCGATCATCGCGTCGTGCGACGTGGCCGCGGCGATGATGGAAGCGCCGGGCGGCCCCGCGCTGGTGGAAGAGTCGATCGCCGAGGCGCTCGACTTCCGCCGCGCGATGCGCAAGGTGGATGCCGAATACGGCGACGACTGGTTCTTCCAGGTCTGGGGCCCGGACGAGCTGGCCGAGGAAGGCATCGGCTCGCGCGAAGACTGGATGCTGCGCCCGAACGACCACTGGCACGGCTTTGGCGCGCTCGCCGAAAACTTCAACATGCTCGACCCGATCAAGGCGACCATCGTCACGCCGGGTCTGGACGTGGACGGCGAATTCGGCGACGCGGGCATTCCGGCCGCGATCGTCACGAAGTACCTGGCCGAGCACGGCATCATCGTGGAGAAGACGGGCCTGTACTCGTTCTTCATCATGTTCACGATCGGCATCACGAAGGGCCGCTGGAACTCGATGGTCACCGAGCTCCAGCAGTTCAAGGACGACTACGACAACAACCAGCCGCTCTGGCGCGTGCTGCCCGAGTTCGTCGCGCAGCATCCGATGTACGAGCGTGTCGGCCTGCGCGACCTGTGCCAGCAGATCCACAGCGTCTACCGCGCCAACGACATCGCGCGCCTCACGACCGAGATGTACCTCTCGAGCATGGAGCCTGCGATGAAGCCTTCGGACGCCTTCGCGAAGCTCGCGCACCGCGAGATCGACCGCGTGCCTGTCGACGAGCTCGAAGGCCGTGTCACGTCGATCCTGCTCACGCCGTATCCGCCGGGCATTCCGCTGCTGATTCCGGGCGAGCGCTTCAACAGGACGATCGTGAATTACCTGAAGTTCGCGCGCGAGTTCAACGAGCGCTTCCCGGGCTTCCACACCGACATCCACGGGCTCGTGGGCGAGACCATCAACGGCCGCATCGAGTACTTCGTGGATTGCGTGCGCGACTGAGCGCACGAGGGAGCGCAATGAAGGGTGGTCTATCGGCGCGGTTAGCGCGTTCCTTTGCCGCGATCGCGTCGGCACTCTCGATGGTCACGGCCGCCACGGCGCTGTTCGCCGTGGCGCCGGCGGCGCGCGCCGAGGTCGCGGCGGCCGATCCGATCGACACGGGCATGCGCACGTGCCTTGCGCGCGCGGACCGTTCTTCGACGGCCGGGCAGATCCAGTGCATGGACGACGCGCGCAGCGCGTGGCGCACGGCCGCCGACACGGCGCTCGTGCAACTGGTCGCGAAATTGCCGCCCGCGCAGCAGAAGCGCTGGCAACTGAGCCAGCAAACGTGGGTGGCCTGGCGCGATGCCGAGGACACCATGCTCGGCGCCGCGTTCGCGACGACGAGCGGCAGCACCTACCGGCTCTACGAGGCCGACATGCGGCTGCAGCCGGTGCGCGAACGCGCGCTCGCGCTGCGCAAACAGGCGGCGGTGAACGACGGCGACACGCCTCGTGCGCGCGCCTGCAGCGCCGACGCGCGCTGCGAGCACGTGAGCTACGACCTGAACCGCTATTACCGTCAGCTCTATGCGCGCATGCCGAAGCACGCGCGGCCGACGCTCGCGCGCGCGCAGAGCGACTGGCGCGCGTATCGCGATGCAACCACGCCGCTCATCGACGAGCATGCGCGGCTCGACCTGCTAGGCGGGCGCCTCGCGACCTTGAAGCGCCTGGCGGAGACGGTGAACAACCACTGAAACCGCGCTTTCAGTCGACGATGAACTGCTCCGGCGCGCGCGCCGGCAGCGAAGTGGGCTCACCCATCAGGTCGTGCAACGCGACCTCGATGCCCGTCGACATCATGTTGAGCGCGAGGTCGTTGTCCTCGGTGCCGAACGGGTCTTCGATCTGCGAGGCGATCGCTTCGTGGGCCATGAACGCGTAGGCCACGAACACGGCGAAGATCGGCGTGAGCGCGCCGATGCTATCGACGAGGCCGAACGGCAGCAGGGCGCAGAAGAAGTACACCGTGCGGTGAATCATCACCGTATAGGCGAACGGCAGCGGCGTGGAGACGATGCGCTCGCAACCGCCGATCACATCTGAAATTCCGTTGAGATTGTGCTCGAACGCGAGCACCGCGTAGCCGTCGAGGCGGCCTTCGCGCGCCTCGCGCTGGACCCATTCGGAGGCGCACAGCATGAGCGTGGCGGGGCGCAAGCGCGACGCCATCACGCGCTCGAACAGCGCGGGCGGCAGGCGCGCTTCGAGGTCGGCGCGCGGGTCGGTATTGCGCAGCTGATGGCGCAGCGCGTGCGGCAATGCGGCGAGCATGCCGACCAGCTCGCGGGCGCGTTCGCGCGTCGCGGCTTCGTCGTCGCTGCGCGGGAGCGTGAGCGCCTCGCGCGTGAGCGAGCGCGTCTCGTTGAGCATTTGCCCCCAGAGCTTGCGGCCTTCCCAGTAGCGGTCGTAGCTCGCGCTGTTGCGAAAGCCGAGAAACACCGCGAGTGCGATGCCGATCAGCGAGAACGGCACGGTGCTCAGGTTCACCGTCACCTTGAGGATATGATCGTGCGCGGCCACCGCGACGATCGAGATGCACAGCACGATGAAGAGGCGCGGCAGAAGCTGCGGCAGCACGGAGCCGCGCCACGCGAGCAGCATGCGGAACCAGTGGAGATGCGGGCGGACGATCATCGGGGCGGCAGTTGGGGCAAGGGCGAACGGGGCAACGTCGAGACGCTACGGCGTCGGAGACCGACGGCGCAAACCGTCAGTATGGCGCGGGATCATACGCCACGGCGCGCGATTGCCGGGCGCACACTTGCCCCATTTTGCCGCGGGTACAGCACGCGCTCGTGTGTTGCGTCGCCCCAAAAACAAACCGGGCGCGCGACGTTGTCTGTCGCGCGCCCGGTTGGCGCTCGCTTGGGCCTCGCTCGGGCCTCGCTCAGGCCCGCTGCATTGCGCTTACTTGAGCGCCGCGCGCGCCGCTGCGATGGCCGCGCGCACCTGCTCGGGCGCGGTGCCGCCCGGATGGTTGCGCGCCGCGACCGAGCCGTCGAGCGTCAGCACTTCGAACACGTCTTCGCCGAGCAGCTGCGAGACCGCCGGCAGCTCGCGGCGCATCTCGTCGAGCGTGAGGTCGGCCAGGTCGCAGTTGCGGTCCACGCAGATGCGCACCGCATGCGCCACGGCTTCGTGCGCGTCGCGGAACGGCAGGCCCTTCTTCACGAGGTAGTCGGCGAGGTCGGTGGCCGTCGAGAAGCCTTGCAGCGCCGCGGCGCGCATCGCTTCCGCCTTCACCGTGATGCCCGCGACCATCTCCGCGAAGATGCGCAGCGTGTCGGCCACGGTGTCGACCGTATCGAACAGCGGCTCCTTGTCTTCCTGGTTGTCCTTGTTGTACGCGAGCGGTTGGCCCTTCATCAGCGTGAGCAGCGCCATGAGATGGCCGTTCACGCGGCCGGTCTTGCCGCGCGCGAGTTCGGGCACGTCCGGGTTCTTCTTCTGCGGCATGATCGACGAGCCCGTGCAGAAGCGGTCGGCCAGATCGATGAAGCCCACGCGCGGGCTCATCCAGAGCACCAGCTCTTCCGAGAAGCGCGAGACGTGCGTCATGACGAGCGCGGCCGCCGCCGTGAATTCGATCGCAAAGTCGCGGTCGGAAACGGCGTCGAGCGAGTTCGCGCAGATGCCGTCGAAGCCCAGCGTCTTCGCCACGGCGAAGCGGTCGATCGGATAGCTCGTGCCCGCGAGCGCCGCCGCGCCGAGCGGCAGACGGTTCACGCGCTTGCGGCAGTCCACCATGCGCTCCGCGTCGCGCGTGAACATCTCCACGTAGGCGAGCAGGTGATGGCCGAACGTGACCGGCTGCGCCACTTGCAGGTGCGTGAAGCCGGGCATGATCGTGCCCGCGTGCTGGTCGGCCAGATCGAGCAGCGCGCCGCGCAGGTCGCCGAGCAGGCCGCCGATGCGGTCGATCTCGCCGCGCAGCCAGAGGCGGATGTCGGTCGCGACCTGGTCGTTGCGCGAGCGGCCCGTGTGCAGGCGCTTGCCCGCGTCGCCGATCAGGGCGGTGAGGCGCGCTTCGATGTTCAGGTGCACGTCTTCGAGGTCGAGTTGCCATTCGAACTCGCCGCGCCCGATTTCACCCTTGATCTTCGCCATGCCGCCCTGGATGGCGGCGAGGTCGTCGGCGGAGATGATCTTCTGCGCGGCCAGCATCGACGCGTGCGCGAGCGAGCCCTCGATATCGACGAGCGCGAGACGCTTGTCGAAGAAGACCGACGACGTGTAGCGCTTGACCAGCTCCGACATGGGTTCGGAGAAGCGAGCCGACCAGGCTTCGCCTTTTTTGTGCAGTTGGGACGTCATG
>DATBXG010000452.1:0-6866 GCA_036514415.1 Paraburkholderia sp. | reverse complement strand
TGAGCGTGAGGTGGCGCGCCGTGCTTTCGAGCCGCACTTCGGCGCACGTGGCCTGCGCATGGCGCGCCACATTGGCGAGCGCCTCCTGCGCCACGCGGAACACGGCGAGCGCAGCTTCGGTGGGCAGGCGCGCGAGGCGCGCGTCGTCGCTGGCGCTCGTGAGCCGGGCGGCCAGCGCGGTGCGCGCGCCGAAGCCGCGCACCCAGCCTGCCAGCGCGGGCGCGAGGCCAGCTTCGAGCTGCGGCGGGTGCAAACCGTCGAGCACGTGGCGCATGGCGCCGGTGGCGGCTTCGAGCGAGCGGGCGACGAGCGCGAGCGCCTCGGCGCACTGCGGCGGGGCGTTGTCGGGCAGCCAGGTATGGACGTTGGCGAGCGCGAAGTGCGTGGCGGCGAGTTCCGCACCGACGCTGTCGTGGAGATCGCGCGCAAGGCGGTGGCGCGCGGCTTCGTCGGCGTGGATGGACTGGGCGGCGGTGCCGTTGCCGGGTGAGCGGCTTGCGCGGCGCGCTTCACCGCGCGCAGGCGCGGCAATTTGCCGCTGCACCCGCACAAGGCCTTCGAGCGCGGCCACTGTGGCCGCTTCGTCGGCAGCAGCGGACCACGAGAGGAAGGCGAAGCCGTCGGCCGCATGGGCGGCGCGCGGCGCATCGCTGCCCGGCGTGTACGCGTTCAACGCGGCGTATCTCGGCGTATCCATCATTCCCCCGTTCAGGAACCGGTTCCGGCTGTCAGCCTTTCCCCGGGATAGTCCCTCCCGGTGTGACGGCGAACAGCACGGTGCAGCGTAACGAAACTTACATCCAGTAACAATCTGGATCTGGCCCCGGAGCCGATTCAGTGTATCTGATGATGCGCTGCGATAATATCGTAAAAAGTAAAAAACTTCAGGCTGGACAAGGGTTAGCGCAAAAACTTCAGGTGTAACATGAGGTCGCGGGCCTTTGTCATGTAGGAAAAATACTGACAGCAAAGGTATCGCTGTTGTGTGACAACTGTAACAGCGCCAAAAACAAAATAAAGGGCCAATTTGAAGTGCGCAGGCGAAAAAAAACCGGAGCGCAAGGCTCCGGTTCTGCGAGTGACGAGCGACTCGGGCGCGGCGCTTAACCGACGAACGCCTTTTCGACCACGTAGTGCCCCGGCTCGTTGTTGCTGCCTTCCTTGAGGCCGGCCTTTTCGAGCAGTTCGACCGTGTCGCGCAGCATGTGCGTGCTGCCGCAGAGCATGATGCGGTCGCGCTCCGGCGAGAACGGCGGCAGGTCGAGGTCTTCGAACAGCTTCTGCGTGTCGATCAGCTCGGTGATACGGCCGCGGTTGTCGAACACTTCGCGCGTGACGGTCGGGTAGTACACGAGCTTCTCGCGCACGATCTCGCCGAGGTATTCGTGCTCGCGCAGCTCTTCGGTGATGAAGTCCTTGTACGCGAGTTCGTCGACGAAACGGCAGGTGTGCGTGAGCACGATCTTGTCGAAGCGGTCGTAGATGTCCGGGTCCTTGATGATCGACATGAAGGGCGCGAGGCCCGTGCCGGTCGAGAGCAGCCACAGGACCTTGCCGGGCAGGAGGTTGTCGGCCACCAGCGTGCCGACGGGCTTCTTGCCGATCAGAACCTTGTCGCCGATCTTCAGGTGCTGCAGGCGCGACGTGAGCGGGCCGTCCGGCACCTTGATGCTGAGAAACTCCAGATGCTCTTCGTAGTTCGCGCTCGCGAGCGAGTACGCGCGCATCAGCGGCTTGCCGTCCACATCGAGGCCGACCATCGTGAACTGGCCGTTGTCGAAACGCAGGGCCTGGTCGCGCGTGCAGGTGAAGCTGAAAAGCGTGTCGGTCCAGTGATGGACGCTCAGAACGGTTTCTTCGGTGAATTTGCTCATGGTTCCTGAATTGCGAAACAAGGGCCGCCGGATTGGTGCGGTCCTGCCGGCCTGCTGTCCAGTACAGCGTAGCTTGACGATATGCTCGGGACCCGGCTGCCCAATGCCCTGGTCTGCCCTGGTCATCAGGCAGGCAAGCCCCCGGTTTGCCAGTCCGCCTCGCTGCGAACGAGGCGCAATCTGCTATTTTACCGCGCTCGAGCCGCAAGGACCTGCTCGGGCCAGCATGTGGACCGCGCATGGCCCGCTCATGGACGGCGCATGCGCACGGCCAGGACCACGCGGCGCGGCAAGGGAGGGTGACTCGCTGCGGCGGTTTGCTGGCGCCCTCACACGGGTATGACTGGCTCCGGCGGAGGACGGCTGGCGACTGCAATGGCGGCGGCGGGTAAGCCTCGTCCCGCTGCGCGGGCCGGGCCGGACCTTGCCAGGACCCGCGAGAGCGGGTTCTCGAGCCGCCTGCAACGCACCCTTCATACGACACTCCCGTATGACGCGCGCGTGCGAATTTTCCGCTAGATGATACCGGAAGGGCCGACCGTCCGCAGCATTGACCCTGATGGCGGGGCAGTTTCGGCGCGCGATTTAGGCGCCGATGCGTGCGAAATCACGCCATTTTCGCCGCTGCAACGGAAGTGCGACGGTGCGCCGCGGCGCATGAGCCGCCTCTAGCGGTCTGCCGCGAGCTTCACGCCGAGCCCGATCAGCGCCGCGCCGCAAAACGCGTCGATGGGGCGGCGCAGGCGGCGATAGCCACGCTGGGTGCGATCGTCGGCGAACAGGAAGGCGAGGCTGCAATGCCAGCCGAACGACATCGCCGCGACCGTGGCGAGCGCGACGCCATAGAACCACAGCGGCGGATGCGCCGGAAACACGGCCGCGAACACGCTGGTCCAGAACACGCACGACTTCGGGTTCGTGAGGCAGGTGAAGAGCCCCGCGCGCCACGTGCGCAGCCATGCGCGCCGGTCGGCGGGCGGCGGCGGCGCGGCGACCGCTTGCGCCGCCGCGGCCAGCTCGCGGCGCACGCCCGAACGCAGCAGCTTGAGCCCGAACCAGACGAGATAGAGCGCGCCCGCGACGCGCACGCCGTTGTAAAGCCAGTCGATCTGCTGCAGCACCGCCGCGAAGCCGAGCATGGCGAGCGCGGCCCAGAGCGTGGAGCCCACGCCCACGCCCGCCGCCGAAGCCACGCCCAGCCCGCGCCGCCCGGCGAGCGAGAGCTGCGTCACCATGAAAAAGTTGGGGCCGGGGCTGATGAGCGCGAACAGATAGACGACAACGATCTGCAGCAGCGTGGCGAGGTAGTGCATCTGAGGAGACCTGACGAAGGGCGCGGCGCGCGACGCGACATGTTAGCGCGTGCTCGTGCATAGCGCGGGCGGCGTTCACGGGAGTGTCGCGCGCAGACGTCGGCTCAGCGGTGCGCTGCGGCCCGGCGCGTCACTCGAGCCGCAAGCGCGCCATATACGGCAGATGATCGGAAAGCCACGCCGTTTCCTGCGCGGGCTGGATCAGCTCGACCGGCTTCAGGCCGCGCACGAACATCTTGTCGAGCGCGAGCGCCGGCGAGAAGGCCGGGAACGTGCGCGCGGGCTCGCCGAGCAGCGTAGCGACTTCCTGCAAGCCGTGCTCGGCAAAGAGCGGCACCGAATCGTTGCGCCAGTCGTTGAAGTCGCCCGCCAGCACGAGCGGCCCCTGCGGCGCTTCCTTCACGATCCAGTGTGCGATCCAGTTCATCTGCCGCAGGCGCGCGCTGCGCGTGAGCGCGAGGTGCGCGCACAGCAGCGTGACCGATTGCCCGGCCACGTTCGCGCGCGCGACGAGCAGACCGCGCCGCTCGAAGCGGTGCGCGGAGATGTCCCAGCGCCCGCCTGGATCGAGCGGGTGCGGCGAGAGGATCGCATTGCCATGCCGCCACGAAGGCTTGAACACATTGGGCCCGAGCGCGATCTGCAACTCGAGCGCGGTCGCGATTTCGGTGGCCTGGCAGTGCCAGATGTCTTCGAGCGGATCGTCCAGTTGCGCGCCGAAGGCCGAGGCGAGCACCGGCTGCGGCAGGCGGCGCGCCATCGCCTCCTGGAGAAACCAGGCGTCGGCGTGGGTGGACTGGACCCAGCGCCGCATGGCATCCCAGGCCTCGAAGCCCAGCGGCGAGCGGCCCTTGTGCAGATTCCAGCTCACGGCGACGAAGTCGTCGCGCTGCGAGCTGTCGATGAGCGGTTGTTCGGGATTTCGCATGCTTTTTTCTAGCGGGTTGGGTCGCGCCGGGTCACGCATCCATTACTGCGCGGCCTGCGGCGCGAGCGTCGCGCGCACCCGGTACGCAAGCGAGGGGTTCTGGTCGACGATTTGCCAGCTCACCCATTGGCCGTCCGGCACGACGAGCCCCGGATGGTTCGCGTTCACCTGGCGCGGCTGCGGCGGCAGTTTGCAGCCTTCGGGCGTGCTCGGCGCGGTGTCGCTTTCGAACGTTTCCTGCGCGTCGATCGAGAGGACGATGAGGTTCGCCCGCACCTGCAGCGGCGAAACGGTGATCGTGCGCGACAGGTCGATGCTGCCCGCGGGCTGATCCTTGCAGCCCACGTTGTGAGCGACGACCTTGTGGTGCGTGTCGGTGCGCGCCTGGCCGACCGTGGTCGTGCCGTCGAACGAGTCGATCTGCTGGCCATCGCGCAGCACCTCCAGCGTCCACTGGACAGCGGCCTCGGTGACTGGCGCCGTCGAAGGCGCGGCGGCGGGCGCGGTCGTCGCGACGGCGGGCTCCGAAGCCGGCACAGAGGCGGTGACTCCGGGCTGTTGCCCTGCGTCTTGCGCCAGCGCGCACGCGCTCGTTCCCGCAAGGGCGGCGAACAGCGTGAGCGCAAGGCAATGTTTCCACAACGTCATATTGGCGACTCCGTGCACGGCGCCCCGCGAGGCGACTACGTCGGCAACGCTACGGCGGGGCGGGTACGTTCTGACCATCGATCCTATACCGGGTTCGCAATCGCCGGACCGCAGCGGTTCAATTGAGATGGGGACGCGGCAGGCGGGCTTCAACCGCAGCGCGTCGAACGATTGGGTATTTAAACGCGACAACCATAAATTCAAAGCGGGGATTTTCCGGGAATTGTTGTCATGGCTGCAACGCAGACTTGTTAGTTATCGGGATGGCATTTCGATAGTCCCTGTTTACACTGGCCCTCACGTATCCGACGCGTCATCCGGATTCCGCCGGCTGACCAGCATGCCTTGCAGGGTTTGCCGGGCATCGCGCCGTGGCCGGCAATCGCCTCGAAGGAGCATCGCCATGAAGAAGTCTGTCACGTTTGCTGCCCTGCTGGTCAGCGCCGCCACCGCCCTTGCAGCCGCGCCCGCGTTCGCGAGCGGCGATGCGGCGACGCCAGCGCCGCAAACGCCAGCCGGTCAACCGGTTCCGGTCGCCATGGCCGCCTCGAACAACGGCCCGAAGACGCGCGCCGAAGTGAAGGCCGAACTGGCGCGTGCCCGTGCCGACGGCGAACTGAGTCTGGACCCGAATTCGCCGGCCTATCCTCAGCAATACGCGATGGGCGGCTACACCGCGCCGCGCGAGCAGATCACGGCGGGCTTCTTCCACGCCCGGGCGGCCGGAGTCGCGGCGCCTCGCGGGGTCGCCAACTGAATCTGCGGCTGCTCGCAACGAGCTCATTCCCTTATCTCTGTTCCCTTCCGCTCCTTTGCCGCGAGAGTGAGTCGTAGCCACCTCGACGGGCGGCGTACAATTTTCCTCAAGCGGCGGTGCGCGATGCGCGCCGCCGGACCCATGGCAGAGAGGATCGCGGTTCGGCCGGCTTGCCTGCCGGCGCCGCGAAGGCGGGACGCAGGGACATGGACCAGATCGAATGCGTGGTGATCGGCGCGGGCGTGGTCGGCCTCGCCGTGGCGCGTGCGCTTGCCGCGCGCGGACGCGAGGTGATCGTGCTAGAAGCCGCCGAAGCCATCGGCACCAGCACCAGTTCGCGCAATAGCGAAGTCATTCACGCCGGGCTCTACTACCCGCGCGGCTCGCTCAAGGCCACGCTGTGCGTGCGCGGGCGCGAGATGCTCTACGAGTACTGCGCGTCGCGCAATGTCGCGCACGCGCGTTGCGGCAAGCTGCTCGTCGCGACCGCGGCGAACCAGATTCCGCAGCTCGAGGCGATACGCGCGCGCGGCAAGGAAAACGGCGTGTTCGACCTCACGCGCATCAGCGGGAGCGAGGCGCTCGCGCTCGAGCCGGCGCTCGAATGCGTCGCGGCCGTGTACTCGCCGCAGACGGGCATCGTCGACAGCCATCAGCTCATGCTCGCGCTCCAGGGCGACGCCGAGCGCGACGGCGCCGTGATCGCGCTCAAGTCGCCGGTCGCCTCGATCGATGCGCTTGGCAGCGGCTTCACCGTGAGGACGGGCGGCGACGCGCCGATCGATATCCGCGCGGCCTGCGTCATCAATAGCGCGGGCCTTTACGCGACGAAGCTCGCGAAGCGCATTCGCGGGCTCGACGCCCGCCATGTGCCGCCGCTCTATCTCGCGCGCGGCAACTACTTCGGCGTGTCGGGGCGCGTGCCGTTCACGCGTCTCATCTATCCGATGCCCAACGACGCGGGCCTCGGCGTCCATCTCACGCTCGATCTTGGCGGGCAGGCGCGCTTCGGCCCCGACGTGGAATGGATCGACGCGATCGACTACGACGTCGATCCGCGCCGCGCCGAATCCTTCTACGCGCAGATCCGCACCTACTGGCCCGCGCTGCCCGACGGCGCGCTGCAGCCGGCCTACGCGGGCATTCGCCCGAAGCTCTCGGGCCCCGGCGAGAGCGCCGCCGACTTCATGATCCAGGGCGCGGCCTCGCATGGCGTGCGCGGGCTCGTGAACCTGTTCGGCATCGAGTCGCCGGGGCTCACGGCGTCGCTCGCCATCGCACAGCGCGTGTGCGAGATGGCTTCGTTCGACTGATTTCCGGGTTTTCCCCTTCGCGCCCTTCTTTGG